>DATHEV010000375.1:0-3982 GCA_035318405.1 Iamia sp. | reverse complement strand
TCATGGGTCCCTCCAGGGTCGTCGTCGCGATCTGCGTCCGACCCTGCCATCACAACAGATCGAGACGCGGGACGCACTCCCTCCCGACAGAGGCTGCCATCGGGCGCAGGCATTCTCATGACATCGCGCCTGGTCAGAACGGTGTGACGGCCGCCGTCAGACCTGATCGCGAGATCGGCGGGTGCGGCTCATCCGAGGGCGGTCGTGCCCTCCGGGCGTCCGGCGGCCCACCGCAGCTCGTCCGCCAGCCGGAGCTCGGGGTCGATCTCGCCGTCGCCGGTCAGCGCCTCCAGCACGGTGAGGAAGCGGCGGACCTCGGCCACGTCGTGGACCCGGAGGATGACGCCGGGCCGGTTGCCCACGGCGGCGATGGCGGCCAGGGTGCCGGCCAGCCGCTCCTTGGGCCGGGTGAGGGTGAGGGCGCCGACGAAGTCCTTGCGGGACAGGGCCAGCAGCAGCGGCAGGCCATCGGGGTCGACGGTGTCGAGGGCGCGCAGGACCTCGACGGTCTGGGCCGGCGTCTTGGTGAAGTCGGGACCGGGGTCGACCGCGATGGCGTCGTCGGCGATGCCGGCGGCGCGGGCCTCGGCCACCTTGGCGGCGAGGAAGCGGCCGACCACGCCGACCACGTCGCCGTCGTACAGGTCGGTCTCCTGGAGCCGCTGCTTGGGGGCGGCGGCGGTGTGCATCACGACGATGGCGGCGCCCCGGTCGGCCACGAGGGGAGCGAGGGCCGGGTCGCGCAGCCCGCTGACGTCGTTGACGATGTGGGCGCCGGCGTCGAGGGCGGCAGCCACGACGGGCGGCTTGTAGGAGTCGATCGAGATGACGAGGTCCGGCCGCTCGGCGGCGATGGCGGCCACCAGCGGTGCCACCCGCGCCCGCTCGACGTCGGGGTCGACCTCGGGCACGCCGGTGCTGGCCGACTGGCCGCCGACGTCGATCACGGTGGCGCCGTCGTCGGCCAAGGCGAGGGCCTGCGCGACCTGCGCGTCGAGGGCCCGGGCGCCGGGGTCCGAGAAGGAGTCGGGGTTGGCGTTGACGACGCCCATGAGGACCGGCCGGGACAGGTCGAGCGTGCGATCGGCGAGGCGGAGGCTCGCGCGGAGGGGCCGGAGGTTCACCTCGGTACGTTCGCACGTGGGGTGCCCCGGCTCCGACCGCGGGCCATCGCCCGACCGGCGGCGTTCAGCCGTGCCGGCGCCGGTCAGGCCGGCGTGGCGGGGACGCGGTCGCGCTCGCGGACGGCCAGCTCGACCAGCCGGCCCGCCTCCTGGGCCCGGGCGACGGCCACGGCGGCGGCGAACCGCTCCTGGGCCCGCTCCTGGTCACCCTCGGCCCGGGCCAGGACGCCCTCGCCGATGAGGAGGTTGGCCTCGCCCCAGCGCTCGCCGAGGGTCTCCATCTCCCGCCGGGACTCGACCAGCGCCTCCCGGGCCTCGTCGAACCGGCGGTGGAGGGCGAGCTGGTGGCCCATCGAGGCCTGGAACATGGTGAGCCCGGAGCGGCCGCCGACGCCGGTGTAGAGCCCCTTGCCCTGGGCGAAGCGCTCGAGGGCCTCGTCGGCCCGGCCGCGCCAGGCGAGCATCACCCCCCGGTGCATCAGCACCTGCCCGCTCCAGAAGGCGAACTGGGACTCCGGATCGACCTCCATGCCCGTGTCGGTGAAGCGCTCGGACTCGGCCATGGCCCCCACCGCCAGGGCGGTGGTGGCGGCGAAGCCGCAGACCGAGCTGACCACGAAGCGGTCCGGGGTATCGGAGATCATCCGGTCGAAGTGATCCCACGCCTCCTCGAGCGGGAGGTCGCCATGGACGACGCGGTTGAACAACCAGAAGCAGGTGGCGACCAGCACTCGCTCGAGGGCGAAGGGGTCGGTCGGGGGGCCGGCCTGGGCGTAGAGCGCCAGGGCCCGGTCGAGGCGCTCGGCCGCTTCGGCGATGCGTCCGTGCATCCACGCCACGATGCCGGTGGACTCGATGCCGTCGCCCCGGGCGGCCGGGTCCTCGTCGTCGGCGGTGAGGGCGACGAAGGCGGTCGATCGGACCTCGGCCTCCGCGATCCGGGTCGCCGTGGCAAGGGCCGAGAACTGGAACCACGTGAGATCGAGGAGCGCGCGGCGCTGGCCCGTGCGCACGGCCAGATCCTTGGCCCGCTCGAGGGCGTCGTCGGACTCGACGCCCTGGAAGTAGCGCAGGGCGCGGGCCACCTCGAGCAGCCGGATGATGGCGGCCAGCTCGGCGGCGTCGTCCTCGACCGACGAGCCGGTGGCCCGGCGGAGCTGGACCGCCTTGGCCAGCAGCTCCTCGGCGGCCGAGTACGCCACCCGGTGGAGGGCGACCTCGGCCGCCTGCTCCAGCGCCGCGGCGGCCCGCTTGCCGACGCCGACGGGCGCCGCCCGCCAGAGGTGGTCGGCCAGGATCTCGGCGTCGTCGACGCCGGCGCCGCGGGCCTCGATGGCGTCGGCCACCTTGAGGTGGACGCGGGCCCGGCGCAGCGAGGTCATGTCGTCGACCAGGACCTCGCGGACCAGGGCGTGGTTGAAGCGGAGGTGGCCGGGGCGATCGTCGACCTCGACCAGCAGGCGGTGGGCGACGGCGGGGTCGAGGGCGTCGAGGGCCCGGTCGAGGTCGAGCGAGGCGGCGCTGGCCAGCAGCTCGATGTCGACGTCGCGGCCCAGGACGGCGCCGACGCCGATCAGCTCCAGCGTGGCCTCGGGCAGACGGGTGAGACGCCGGCGGATGACGTCGCCGACGGTGGCGGGGACCTCTCCGCCGAGGTCGCCTTCGTCGTCGAGCAGGCGGGCCAGCTCGAGGGCGTAGAAGGGGTTCCCCTCGGCCCGAGCGTGGATGGCGGTGGCGACGGCGGGCTGGACCTCGCGGCCGCTGACCCGGCTCAGGATCTCGGCCGTGGCCACGGGGGCCAGGCCCTGGAGGCGCAGGCGCCGGCTGCCGGGCCGCCGGGCGACGGTGGCCAGAGCGTCGGTGACGGCGTCGGTGCGGCCCACCTCCAGCTGGCGGAGCGTCGCCACGATCACGACGCCGGCCGGCAGGCGGCCGGCGAGGTGGCCGAGCAGCTCGAGCGAGGCGGCGTCGGCCCACTGGAGGTCGTCGAGCAGGACGGCGACGGGTCGGGTGGCGCCGGCGGCGGTGAGCACCTCGGCCACGGCGTCGAAGCGCTCGTACTGGACGGCCCCGGCCGGGACGGCGGCGGCGGCCCCGTTCCCGGCGGCGGCCCCGCCGGAGAGCAGCTCGCCCAGCTGGGCCGGCAGGTCGGGCAGGGTGGCGGCGAGCGCCCGCAGGGGCGCCAGCCACGGCCACAGAGCGGGGGCCGCGCCGCCCTCGTCGCTGCGGCCCCAGACGGCGGCCCCGCCCCGGATGGCGACGTGGGCCCGCAGCTCCTCGACCAGCCGGGTCTTGCCGATGCCGGGCTCGCCCTCGACCACGACGATGCGGCCGTCGTGGGCCGACTCCTGGAGCGCGATCTGGAGCTCGGCCCACTCGGCCTCGCGACCGACCAGCGGGGACTGCACCAGCGTCGCCCCACCCACGCTGGGGGACAGGAGGGGCGCGGCCGGCGCGGCGACGCCCGGCCGGTCGTCGGGCACGGGGGCCGGGCCGGCGGGCGACGCCAGGGGCACCGGCGCCAGGTCGGGATCTTGGGCCAGGATCGCCGTCTCCAGGTCCCGGAGCTCGCGGCTGGGCTCGATGCCGAGCTCCTCGCGCAGGGTCCGCCCGGCGTCGGACAGGGCCCGGAGGGCGTCGGCCTGGCGCCCGGCCCGGTAGAGGGCGAGGGCCAGCTGGGCCTGGAGGCGTTCCCGCAGCGGGTGGGCCGCCACCGCCTCGGACAGCTCGGCGGCCACGGCGTCGTGACGCCCGACGGCGAGGTCGGCGTCGAAGCGGTCCTCGAGGGCGGCCAGCCGGCGCTGGTCGAGCCGGGTGGCCAGTCCGCTCAGCGCCTCGACGTCGGCGAACTCGCCCAG
>DATHEV010000374.1:0-6924 GCA_035318405.1 Iamia sp. | reverse complement strand
GCCGGTGGGGAAGGTGTCGGGCGCCGGCAGGCCGCCGGCCAGCGAGAGGATGCCGGGCTGCTCGGTCAGCTTGAGCAGGTCGCGGATCGCCGACGACCGCACGCCCTGGGCCCGCTGGGACAGGACGATCGGCGAGGTGGGGGCGAGGGGCTCGGCGGGCATGGCCGCCCACCATGCCCGAGTGCCGACACCCGGTCGAGGGCCAATCGGGTCCGGTTGGCTTGACGACCGGTCTGTATCGTTGTAGCAATGCATTGATACAAACTCGGGAGGGCGCATGGCGACGTGGATGGTGGCGGTCTTCCTGACGGGGATGATGTCGATGGCGATCCTGGGCTTCGCCACCCGCAACCTCGACGATCCCCGGGAGGTCACCGGGTGGGCGCGGGCCCACGGGGTCGAGCTGACCGCTGGCAACATCGGCCTGGTCCGCTACTTCGTCCGTCTCGTCGTGGTCCTGCGCGTGACCGGCGGGCTGGGCGGCATGCTCATCGGCCACCTGTTCGACGACGCCGTGGACTGGGAGACGGCGGTGGGCGGCGGGAGCTGGGTGTGGGCCGTGGTGGGGTGGATGGTGGGGGCCTGGTGGGCCGACCGGTGCGTGGCCCAGCCGGCCGGGCCCGGTGCCGGGGCGCTGCTGGCCGCCCGTCGCCTGGCCGACTACCTGCCCTGGTACCTGCGGGTGGCCCCTGCCCTGGGTGCCCTGCTGGCCGTCGGCCTGGCGGTCATGGGCATCGTCGACCCGGCCGACGGCGTGATGCCGCACCGCCGGATCCTCGTGGGCCTGGCCGCGGCCGCGGTGGCCATCGCCGGGCTCGCCGCCCTGGCCCAGCACGCCGTCGTGGCCCGGCCCCAGCCGGCCCGGGCCGCCGATCTCCTCCAGGCCGATGACGCCGTCCGGGCCAACGCCGTGCACCACCTCGGCGGCGGGGCCACGGCGGCGACGCTTCTCGTGGCCGCCGGCCTGCTCGACCGCGACGAGCTGGGTGGACCGGGAGGCACCACCGCGATGCTCTCGTTCCTCGCCCTGGTGGCCGCCCTGGTCGCCTGGCGGTTCCTCGCCTTCCGGGCCTTCCGGGTCCGCCGGCCGGCCGGCCCGGGCGGGGTCCCGGTCGGGGCCGCCCGGTGATCATCCGGCTCGACCCCGACAGCCCCGTCCCGCCCTACGCCCAGCTCAAGGAGCAGGTGACCACCATGATCCGCAGCGGCGTCCTCGCCCCCGACACCCGGCTCCCCGCCATCCGCCACCTCGCCGCCGACCTCGGCGTCGCCACCGGAACCGTGGCCCGGGCCTACCGCGAGCTGGAGGCCGCCGGCCTGGTCGCCACGCGGGGCCGCCACGGCACGGTGGTCCAGGCGCTGGCGCTCGTGGCCGACGCGGCCGACGACGTGGCCGGGGCCGCCGAGGCCTTCGCCCTGGAGGCGGCCCACCGCGGCGTCGACCTCGACCGGGCCCTCGACGCCGTCCGGGCTGCCTTCGCCCACCTCGACTCCGGCCTCGACGACCAGCCGAGGCCGGCATGAGCGCCGTCGCCGTCCGCCCCGCCCCCGACGACGGTCGCCTGGTGGTCCGTCCCACCACGCGGGGCCGGCGCCGCCCGGTCCTGTCCTTCGTCGGCGTGCTCGCCCTCGTCGCCCTGGCCCTGTTGGCGGTGGGGCGCTCCGGCGTCGTCGCACCGCAGGTCGAGCTGCACACCGATGGCCCGGTGGCCATGAACGCCGAGCCCCCCTGCTACTCGGCGTACTCCGTCGTCAACCATGGGTTCCGCCCGGTCGAGGTCCGGTCGGTCACGGTCTCGGGCGTCCGTCTCGTCCCACCCGGCACCAACCTTCAGACGGCCGACTCGCTCATGACCCTCGAGCCCACCGAGGACCTCCCGCTCTTCGTCCCCTTCACCGTGCCGGGTGGCTCGTACCGGAAGATCGTCGTCCCCCTCTCGTGCACCGACACCGGGGGCAACCTGGAGGTCAGCGTCCGCAGCGTCGATCTCGGTCTCTGGACCACCCTGCGGGCCTAGACCAGGCGCTGGGCGACGCGCTCGTAGAGGGCCATGATCGGTTCGGCGAGGACGTCCCAGCCGATCTCGTCCCGGCGGCGCTCGGCGCCCGCCCGAGCGGCGGCCACCGCCGAGGGGGTCAGGCCGTCGATGGCGGCGGCCACCGAGTCCACCGTCTGGCCGGCGGGGATGCCGCCGTCGCCCAGGGCCTCGACCAGATAGCCCCAGTCGGAGCGCAGCGCAGGGAGGCCGAGCCCCGTGGCGTCGGCGGCGGCGCCGGTGGCGAGCATCTCGCCGTCGGCGTCGAAGACCAGGGCGAGGACGTCGCAGGCGGCGAGCCGGGTGGCGTAGAGGGGACGGTCGACCTGGCGGTAGGCCTCGGCCACGACGATGCGGGGGTCGTCGGGCACGGTCTCGGTGGCGGCGCCCGCATCGAGCGACCAGCACGCCAGCTGGATGTCGTCACGCCCGCTGGCGGCCACCGCGTCCAACACGACCTGCACCTGCTTTTCGGCCCGGGGCGCACCCACGATGCCGATGCGGACCGCACCCTCGGGCAGGGGCGGCAGGCCGAGGCGCGCCTCGGCGTCGGCGCGGGAGGGCAGGTGGCGCTGCCACAGCCCGCCGAAGTGGCCGTGGGGGATGGTGACGTGGCGGACGTCGGGCCCGAAGGCGTAGCGCGCCCGCATGACCTGCTCGCCCCACGCCGAGTGGTGGATCACGGCCGCCACCGACGACGCCCACGCCTGGTAGATCGGGTCGTAGGCGTCCGGCGCCTTCTGGTGGGGCGTGAGGTTGTGCGCCGTCCACACGACGGGGACATCGGCGTCGGCCAGCGTGGCGATGATCCGCTCGTGCTCGGCCCGGTCGTCGAACGCCAGCCACTCGGGCCAGTGGAGGTGGAGGAGGTCGACGTCGCGCAGGAGGTGGGTCGGGTCGGCGCGCCAGCCGACCGGCACCGACGCCGGTGACGAGACCCGGTCGCGCAGGGGCCGGAGGAGCGAGCGGTTGTAGTGGTGGTCGGGCTCCGTGCTCGCCACCCGCAGGTGGGGCGTGACCCGCACCCGGTAGGCGAGCTCGGCGGCCGGGTCGATGTCGATCTGGTGCACCGAGCTGATCTCGTTGATCGCGCTCCGCCACTCGGGGATTCCGGCGGTCTCCACGATCGTGGTGGCGTGGGGCGTGGCGCACTCCCACTCGACCCGCAGCGGCCGCTCGATGCCCTCGGGCACGGCCAGGCTCACCGAGCGGGGGGCGGTGGCGAACGTCAGCCGGTCGTCGAGCACCAGGGTCCGGCCCTCGACCGAGTAGGTCGCCGTGCGGGTGGCCTCCAGCGGCGGGCCGGGATCGTCGCCGTCGAGGCCCCGGCCCGACACCGGCAGGCCGTCCCACGTCGCCGTGACGGAGCCAGCGGTGTGGGTGAGCGTGGCCGGCAGCCCGCCGGCGGTGTGGCGCCGGAAGCCGGCGGCCACGAGCGGCGTCCAGCACGGCAGGTCGCGATCGATCGGCACCTCCCACGTCCCCGGCTGGTGGGGGGTCGGCAGGTAGTGGCTGCGGGTCGTGCCCACGAACGGCACGACGAGGTCGATGCCGGGTCGGCGGACGGCCCAGACCCCGGCGGGGCGGTCGTCCTCGAACGGCACCCAGCGGTCGCCGGCCGGATAGGCCTCGGCCACGGGCGCGGGGCGCAGGTCGGCGAGCGCCGCCGGCACCCGCCGGAGCGCCTCGGCGGCGTAGCCCATCTTCCCCAGCAGGTCGAAGGTCAGCTGGAGCCGTCGGGCCGGGCCCCGGTAGCCGTCCTGGTTGCGCCACCGGTGGGCCGTGCTCACGCCGTCGGAGCCGAAGGCGCGGCGGAGCGTGGTGGCGGCGTCGAGGGCCCGGCGCAGCCACAGCGCCTCGTGACCCGGGTCGTGCCCGTCGGCCAGGGCGACCGACGCCAGCTCGAGGGTCAGCGCCGCCGACAGGTCGCCGACCGAGCGGCCCCACGCCACGGCCGAGCCGTCCCGCGCGCCGACGGTGCGGACCAGGCGCAGCGCCTTCCGGAGCCCGTCGGCCCACATCGGCCCCAGCCGCTCGGCGAGGGGCTGGACGAAGAGCCAGACGTCGGCGGTGTAGATGTCGTAGCGGCCGATGCGGTCGTTGGAGTCGTCCAGCGCGCCGTGGGTGTTCTCGCCCAGCAGGTCGGCCAGCCGAGCCACCAGGCGGTCGAGCGTGGCGTCGTCGTCGACCAGCCCGAGGCGGAGCTGGCCGAGTGCGCAGCGGGAGAGGACGCCGGCGTAGTTGCGGGGGAGGACACCGGTGTCGAGCAGCTCGAGCCAGTCGGAGCTGTCGACGGCGGTGGCGAGCTGGTCCCGCTGGGCGGCGGTCATGTCCGCCATCAATGGGTTGCCGGCGAAGGGTCCGTGCCGCAGCAGCGTCTCGGCGATCCGGTAGGAGAAGAAGGTGTGGGTCGAGGACCCGTCGACCTGGCCCAGCAGACGGAGGAGCACCCCGTCGAGGTCGTCGCCCGCCACCGTCGTCACCCCGGCCCCGGCCAGGTGGTGGAGGGTGAAGCAGATGTCGGCCCGCACGTCGGCGGCGACCTCGTGGCCGGCGTAGACCCGGGGCACCCGCCAGCCCGGGAGGTCCTCGCGCCGGAGGTCCTCCACGACGGCCACCGTCTCCTCGACCAGCCAGTCGGCCAGGGCAACAGGTGTGGTCGCGGCGGGCGAGAGACGCTCGGGGTGCACGACGCCGGACCCTACCGGCGGCCATCCGGTCGCCGGCCCGACCGACGGTGGATCTCGGCGTGGAGTAAACCCGAATGGGGTCAGGCGGGTGTGAGGGGGTGTGACGATGACGCTCAGCAGGAGCTGGCCCGACGGTGAGGATCGTCCGGGATCGGGAGCGGTCCCGTGGCCCGTGGCGGCTCCCGACGTCTCTGACCCCCGGGCCACCGACGCCCGGCTGTCCGGGTTCGAGGCCTTCTTCCGGGACGAGTACCCCCGGCTGGTGGCCCTGCTGGTCGCCGTGACCGGCAGCCGGCCGGTGGCGGAGGAGCTGGCCCAGGAGGCGCTGCTGCGAGCCCACGTCCGCTGGGACCGGATCGTGCGCTACGACCGCCCGGGGGCGTGGGTGCGCCGGGTCGCCCTCAACCTGGCCAGCCACCACCGCAGCCGGCGCCGGTCCGAGCAGCGGGCGTTCGACCGCCTCGGGCGCCAGCGGCCGGCCGAGCCCTATGCCTACGCCGACGGGGGCAGCCGTGGGGACGACTTCTGGGCCCTCGTCCGCCAGCTCCCGCCCCGCCAGGCCGCAGCCGTCGCCCTGCACCACCTCGAGGACCGTCCCGTCGCCGAGGTCGCCGCCATCCTGGGCTGCGCCGAGGGGACGGCGAAGGCCCACCTGCACAAGGGTCGCGCCGCACTGGCGCGCCTGCTCGACCTCCCGGAGGAGACCTGATGGATCTCGACCACCGCGCCGCCGAGGCGGCCGCCCAGCTCCGTGACGAGGTCGACGCCGAGGTCGACCTGGACACCGCCTACGGCCGGGTCCTGGCCGGGGTGGGCCGCCGCCGGTCGCGGACCGCCGGCGTCCGCATCGGCGTCTCCGCCCTGGTGGGGCTGGTCGCCGTCGGCGCCCTCGCCATCGTGACGACCGCCGGCGCCGGGCCGGGCGACGATGGCCGCACGCGCGACGGCGACAGCGACGAGGCGCTGGCCGTCGAGGACGGGATCACGGCCCAGGGCGCCGCCATCCTGGGCGGGCTGCCCGACGGCCCCCTCGACGGGCGTGAGTCGTGGCGTCTGCCGGTTGTGGCCGACCGGGCCGACGGGCTGCACGAGGGCGACGAGATCACCCTGTACGGCAAGGGCTTCGAGCCCGGGGAGTCGGTGGGCGCCGTCCACTGCTCCTCCGAGGCCGACTCCGCCAACGGCGGGGTGGGGGCGTGCGATCTCGGCGACGCCTCGTACGCCTTCGCCAACACCATCGGGGGCACCGCCGGCTACGACGGCAGCGTGGCGATCACGGTCCCGGTCCGGCGCTACATCACCACCCCCGATCTCGGCCCGGTCGACTGTGCCTCGCTCCCCGAGCGCTGCCTGCTGGCCATCGGCGCGGCGAGCGACTACGACCGCTCGGGCGGCACCTACGTCAACTTCGCCGACGCCCCGCCGTTCCCGGAGCCCTCGGTCGCCATCGACCCGCCGGGGCCCTACACCGCCGGGCAGGAGGTCACCATCGAGGCGGCCGGCCTGGTGGCGGCACGGCAGTACCAGGTGCAGCAGTGCGTCGGGGACGAGCACTGCGCCTCGCTCGCCATGGGCCGGGTCAGCGCCGAGGGGACCTACGGCGCCACGGTGGCCATCGGCTCGGCCGTCGAGGTCGACGGTGTGGTCGAGGACTGCGGCGACGCCTGCACCCTGCGCGTGCGGGGCGTCGGCCTGCCCGACCAGACCACGGCCCCCGTCACCGACGCCATCCCGCTGGGGCCCATCGCCGGCGACGGCGCGGTGGGCAGCACGCCCCCGACGACGACCCCACCCGACCCGTCGACGGCGACGGAGCCTCCGTCGACGATCGTCGAGGGCACCGTCCCGCCGTCGACCGAGGTCGGCCCGAGCACCACGACGAGCGTCCCGGGCCCGACCACCGAGGTGCCGCCCCCGCCCACCAGCGGTCCCCCCGGCACCGGCGCCACCACCACGACCACCGGCTGAAATCGGGCCGCCGCGGTCCTGCGGTGGGGCCAGGATCGGGGCATGGCCGACCCCGTCGAGGTGCACTGGGCCCATCCCGACGGGCCGACCGAGGCCGACGTCGAGCGCTTCGTCGTCGACGGCGTGCTCGGCATCCGGGAGGCGTTCCCGCGGTCGCTGGCGGAGGAGTGCGAGGGCCTGCTGCTGGCCGAGGCCGGCATCGATCCGGACGACCGGTCCACCTGGACGCG
>DATHEV010000373.1:0-2466 GCA_035318405.1 Iamia sp. | reverse complement strand
GCATGCGCACCGCGGCCTCGAAGGCGAACTCCTGGCGCTCCTTCATCTCCGCGTCGCTCAGCTCGGCGTAGTACTCCTTCAGGCTGAGCACACCGAAGGCGACGTGGCGGGCCTCGTCGCTCATGACGTAGCGCAGCAGCTTCTTGAGCAGGGGCTCGGTGGTCATGTTGTGCATGAAGCCGAAGGCGGCCAGCGCCAGGCCCTCCACCATGATCTGCATGCCCAGGTAGGTCATGTCCCACCGGCTGTCCCGGATGATGTCGTCCAGGAGCGTCTTCAGGTGGGCGTTGATCGGGTAGTGGCCGCTCAGCTTGGTGTCGAGGTACTGGGCGAACACCTCGACGTGGCGGGCCTCGTCCATCACCTGGGTCGCGGCGTAGTACTTGGCGTCGATCCACGGCACCGTCTCGACGATCTTGGCCGTGCACAGCAAGGCGCCCTGCTCGCCGTGCATGAACTGCGACAGCGACCAGTTCTGGGTCTCCATCGAGAGCTGGGTCCACTCCTTCTCGCCCCACACCTCGAACGGCGTGCCCTTGAGGTCGACGCCGGACGGCTCCATCTCCATGCGGCGCATCTCGGAGAGGGCCTTGGCGAACTCCTCCTGGTCGACCTCGATCGACCAGTCGAGGTCGGTCTGACCGTTCCACTGCGAGTGCTTGGCCTTCTCGTAGAGCTTGTTGAGCGCCGGGCGGGCGCCCTTCTCGTAGTCCCACGTGAAGATGGCGTCGGCGTTGTCCTCGACGGCGTGGATGGCCTCGTCGACATCGGTGTTCGACACCGACAAGATCGCCTCCAAGTCGGCGACGCGGGCGGCGTCGGCGTCCTCGTTCGGGGGGGTGTCGGTCATGGCCATGGTGCAGGTGCTCCTCTAGGGATGGTCGGGCGCGGCGGTGAGGTGGACGGGGGCGGGGGCGTCGGCCAGGGCGGCCACGAGGTGGGCGATCAGCTGCTCCCACGGCTCGACCTCGGGCATCGGGACGTCGACGGCCCCGAGCATCACGAAGCCAAAGCCGAGGGCGTGGCAGAAGGTCACCAGGACCTCGGTGTCGAGGGCGGGCGAGATGCCACCGCTGGCCTTGGCCGCCTCGATGATCGTGCGCAGCTTCTGCTGGCGCTCCAGCACGTCGCCCCGCAGCAGCTCGGCCACGGCGGGGTCGCGCCGGGCGGCGACGAAGGCCTCGGCCAGGAGGGTGGTGCCCCGGCCCCCGTCGTCGACGGGGGCATCGACCAGGTGGCGGCCGGCGATGACGAGGACGTCCTCGGCCCGGCTCTGGAACTGGTGATCGGCGAAGAGGGCGTCGAGGTCGTCGGTGGCGTGGGCCTCGAGGGCGGCGGCCAGCAGCTCGGCCTTGCCGGCGTAGCGGCTGTAGATGGCGCCGGTGGTGACGCCCGCCCGGCGGGCGATCTCGGCCACGCCGGCCCGGTCGTAGCCCCGCTCGGCGAAGACCTCGATGGCGGCGGCGAGGAGCCGCTCGCCGAGCGGGTCGGCCGGGACGTGGTCGGCGGGCATGGCCATCGCCGACGATGATAACCGTCATTATCGCCGAGGGGAAGACCCCCGGTCGTTTCGGCGATGTGACGGGATCGTGGCGACACGTTGCTTCCCCTGAACGCGTGACGACCGAGAGGTAGGGTGCGGCCTCCTCCCGCCCGGGAGGCTCACCCGTCCGGCCCCAGCCGGGCCGGGGGGAACAGTTACCAAGAGGAGACAGCAGTGCGCCCACGTCGATGGTTCAGGCTCTTCGCCCTGATCGCAGCCATCGGGTTGTTCTTCGCAGCCTGCAGCACAGAGGACGACGAGCCCGAGTCGACCGACAACGGAAGTGACACCACCGCCGCCGACGGTGGCGAGGACGAGCCCGCCGACGACGGGCCCGCCACCTGTGCCGGTGAGGCCGGCGCCGAGCCGTCGACCGAGTCCGTCAGCGGCACCGGCGGCGACGCCTCCGGTTCGGCCCGCATCGGCATGGTCCTCGACATCGGCGGCGTCGACGACGACTCGTTCAACGAGGCCGCCAACACCGGCCTCCAGGCGGCCAAGGAGGACTTCGGCGTCGACGTCCAGTTCCTCGAGCCCAACGAGGACGGCTCCAACCGGGCCGAGCTGCTCCGCCAGCTCGCCACCGAGGACTACGACCTCGTGATCGGGGTCGGCTTCCTCTTCGCCGAGGCGATGGGCCCGCTGGCCGACGAGTTCCCCGACGTGAACTTCGCCATCATCGACGACGCCTCGCTCACCCAGTCGAACGTCACCCCGCTGGTGTTCGCCGAGGAGCAGGGCTCGTTCCTGGTCGGAGCGGCCGCCGCCCTCAAGAGCGGCACCGGCAACATCGGCTTCATCGGTGGCGTCGAGACCGAGCTGATCCAGAAGTTCGAGGCCGGCTTCGTCGCCGGCGCCGAGGCGGCCAAGCCGGGCATCACGGTGGACACCCAGTACCTCTCGCCGGAAGGTGACTTCTCCGG
>DATHEV010000372.1:0-6042 GCA_035318405.1 Iamia sp. | reverse complement strand
TCCCGAGTCGTTGAGCACGATGGCGTGGGACAGGGCCGGCCGTGGTGCGAACCCGTAGCCCCCCGCGGACTGGGAGAAGTTGGTGCCGGCCACCACATCGGTCCGGCCGTCGCCGTCCAGGTCCGCCAGCGTGACGATGCCGGGGTGCGAGCCGGCGGACCAGCGCCCCACGGCGGCCAGGTCGAAGGTGCCGTCGCCGTTGCCGGGAAGGATCTCGACCCCGACGCCGTACGTCGGGTACACGAGGTCGCGGTTCCCGTCGCCGTCCATGTCGCCGATCGCCAGGCGGAGGCCACCGCGCTGGAAGGCGCCGCCGTCCCAGTTGATCGGGAGCGGTCCGACGACCTTGCTCGTCGAGGTCTCGAAGTGCCCCTCGCCGTCACCCAGGCGCACCACCAGGTACCGCGGGTAGCCCTGGGAGAAGGAACCGATGTGCGATCCGACCCAGTCCAGGTTCCCGTCGCCGTCCAGGTCGGCCAACCCGGAGGCGTAGGTCGTGCCGAACCGGTGATCCCCGTAGGGCTCGTCGAGCGTCTCGACCAGGCCGCCCTCGCCGTCACCGCGGATGAGGGCGATGCGGTACACGTCGGCGCCCCCCCGGATCGGGACCTGGGCCACGACCTCGGGCTCACCGTCCTCGTCGACGTCGCCGATGGCGGTGGTCGAGGCCCAACCGAGGTCACGGGTGGCCGGGGACGCCGGCCAGGCCCGATCGGCGCCCTGGAACCAGACCAGCACCTGGGCCTCGCCGCTGTACGAGGCGGTGATCACGACGTCGCGGCGCCCGTCGGCGTCGAGGTCGACGATGTCGGTGTTCTGGAAGCCGGTCCAGGACAGAGCGCCCAGGTTCACCGGGTCCACGGGCTGCCCGGCTCCGGCCCCCCAGGCCACGCCGACCTGGAGCTGCGAGCGACACACGATGTCGAGGTGGCCGTCCTCGTCGATGTCGCCGACGGCCATCGTGCCGATCCCGGCCGTGCACCACGCCCCGCGGGCGGTCACCGGCTGCGGCTCGCCGAAGCGCCCCGTCCCGTCGCCCGGGCGCCACACCACGTCGCCGTCGCGCAGCACGACCATGTCGTCCTGGCCGTCGTCGTCCCAGTCGGCGATGGCGACCTGTTCGCCCTTGAACGCCGACGTGCGGTCCACCGGCGCGCCCTGGTCGGGCAGCGGCGCGGCGAGCAGCTCGCCGGGGTGCTCGGGATCGCCCTCGAGGACGAAGACACCGGTGCCCTCCTGGCCCGCGGTGCCCGACCAGGCCACCTCCGGCGCACCATCCCCGTCGGCGTCGAGGACGGTGATCCCGGCGAGGGTCCGCTTGATCCCGGGACCACTGGTCGGCCGGGAGCCCGGGGTCGACACCCAGTACGTGCGCTCGAAGGCGCCCGTGCCGTCGCCCCTCGCCACCATCACGAAGTCGAGCTCGTCGCCCCCCGTGCACTGGTGCAGGACGAGGTCGAGGTGACCGTCGCCGTCGACATCGCTCGCGGGCATCGCCCCGGCCGACGCCGTGGGACACGAGCTGTGCCAGGCCGGGATCATGTCCAGGTCGGACCCGTCGGGGAACGGCGCCGCGCCCGGGTCCCGGCCGGGGAGGGCGAGCACCCTCTGGCGCACGACCTGCCTGATGGTCCCGCCGGGCGCGACGCCGGCGAAGCGGTGATCGACGACCGCCAGGTCGTCGAGGCCGTCGTCGTCGAAGTCGCCGGCGGTGATCCGGTAGGTGGGGGTGGCGGCATCCGGCAGCCAGCCGGTGGTCGGCGTGTCCGACACCAGGTCGGACACCACCTGGATCCCGGTGGCCCCGCCCGACCCGTTCGAGTTCTGGGCGATGTACAGCTCGTCGACGCCGTCGTCGTCGCCGTCCGCGGCGGCCGTGCCGTAGCGGGTCTGGTTCGTCTGTTGCAGCACCACGCCGTCCGGGGTGAGGTTCTCGAAGCCGTCGACGGTGACGTCGATCGCGTAGGCGCGTTGGTCGGCCCGGCTGATCACCGCCAGCTGGACGTCGGCGTCGCCGCCCCAGGACCCGACGTCGATGTACCCCGGGTCGGGCACGGCGGCAAGGTCGATCTCCGGGGCGAGGAACGTCCCGTCCCCGGCGTTGCGCAGGAGGGAGAGGAAGCCGAGGTTGGCGCCGTTGCCCGCTGACGACGCCACCGCGTCCAGGGCATCGTCGCCGTCCACATCGGCCAGCACCACGTCCACCGGGGCGGTGCGGGTGGTGGCATCGGGACCGAGCGGGAAGAACGCCGGCTCGCTGAACCGGCCGTCGCCGACGCCGTAGGTGACGGCCAGGAAGCCGAGGGATCGGCCTTGGGCCTCACCCTTCACCAGCGTCGCCAGGTCGTCGGGGCCGTCGCCGTCCAGGTCTCCGCGGCGGACGGCGCCGATGGTGATCGTCGGGACCAGGTTGGGATCGGTCCCCACCAGGCCCTTCATCTTGGCCGCGTAGAGGGGCGTGTCCCGGGCCTCGGGGGTCCGGAAGCGGGAGCGGTCCGCCGGCAGCTGCACCGTGCCGGGGACGTGGAGCGTCGGCGCCTGGGTCCGGGGATCGGCTCCCGAGACCACCTCTCCGGCGACCGACAGCGACGGGTCGGGCCCGGCCGCCGAGACGGGGGTCGCCACCTCGCTCGGCGCGCCCGCGGCGACGGCGGGCGCGGGGTCGGCCGCCACCGCCCCGGCGCCGAGCACCAGCGCCGCCGTGACCACGAGGGCCACCCCCCTCCGGCTCCGCCCCGCCGTCGACAGCGTTCCCCGGCCGATCCCCATTGGTGCCATCCCTCGCTCGCAGTACGTGTGGCGACGCCCATGGTGAGCGCGACCGCGCGAACGAGGCGCGAACCGCCTCCGGGGTGGGTTGGGGACTCGCCGCCTGCTGGGCCTACTCGGCCTGCTCGGCCTGCTCGGCGACGAGGGCCTCGATCCGCTGGCGCTCGTGGTCGCGGACGTTGCCGTCGGACAGGCGGTGCTCGGCCGCCGCGGCCAGGACGGCGGCGGCCTCGTCCCGGCCCGCCTCGGCCAGGAAGGCGGCGACGAGACGGCGGCGGACGGCGGGCTCGACGCGGTCGACGATGGCGCCCTGCACCCGGGCGACCAGCGAGCCGGGCGCGTCGGGCTCGCGGCCGAGGGCGGCCAGCACGACCCAGACGTCGGCCACGTCGGCGGCGCCGAGGCCCCGCCGGGCGTTGCTCCAGTCGATGACGATCGGGCCGCCGGGGCCGAGGATCACGTTCTGGGGGTGCAGGTCGAGGTGGAGCACCGCCGGTCCCTCCACACGGTGGGGGCGCACGGTCGACGGCGCCGAGATCTGGTGCAGGGTGGTGTGGAGGCCGGCCAGCACCCGGCCGTGGCGGGCGGCGCGCCAGGGGCGGCGGGCCAGGTCGTCGGCCATGGTGGGCCCCTCGACCCGTTCGAGGACCATCTCCCCCGGGCCCACCCGCCAGACGCGCGGCACCGGGTAGCCCGCCTGGCGCACGTGCTCCATCACCTCGGCCTCGGGCACCAGATCGAAGGGGCGGCGCAGCCGGCGCACGACCCGGTCGGTGCCCAGGGCGAACACGTCGGCGTCGCGGCCCTTGGCCACGAGGGGACCGAGGTCGTCGTCGTCCACCCGGGCGTCGGCGATCTCCACGCCCCGACCGTATGCCCCCGACGTCCTCCTAGGCTCGGAGGCCATGACACCGAGTCCCGCCAGCGGCATCGACCTCGACGAGCTCTCCCCCGACGTGCGGCCCCAGGACGACCTGTTCGCCCATGTGAACGGCCGCTGGGTGGAGGCCACCGACATCCCCTCGGACCGGGCCGCCCACGGCGCCTTCCACGTCCTCCACGACCAGTCCGAACTCGACGTCCGGGCCATCCTCGAGGAGGCGGCGGCCGGCGACGCCGCGCCCGGCACCGACGAGCGCAAGGTCGGCGACCTGTGGGCCGCCTTCATGGACGTCGACGAGGTCGACCGGCGCGACGCCGAGCCCCTGGCCGACGACCTGGAGTCGATCCGCTCCGTGTCCTCGGTGGACGGCTTCGTCGCCCTGCTGGGCCGGCTCCAGCGTCACGGCTCGCCCGGCGTCATCGACTTCTTCGTCGACAACGACGGCGACGACGCCACCCGCTACGTCGTCAACGTGGTCCAGAGCGGCCTCGGCCTCCCCGACGAGGCCTACTACCGCGAGGACGCCCACGCCGAGGTCCGAGCGGCCTACGTCGAGCACCTCGCCACCGTGCTGCGCTCGGTCGACGAGCCCGACCCCACCGACGCCGCCGAGCGGGTCATGGCCCTGGAGACGGCGCTGGCCGAGGCCCACTGGAGCGCGGTCGAGAGCCGCGACGCCATCAAGACCCACAACAAGCTCGACCGGGCCGGTCTCGAGGCCGCCACCGCCGGGTTCGACTGGAGCGGCTACCTCGCCGGCCTGGGCGCCCCCGACGCCGCCTTCGCCGAGGTCGTGGTCCGCCAACCGTCCGCCGTCGAGGCCGCTGCCCGTCTGCTGGGCGAGGTGCCGCTCGACGACTGGAAGGCGTGGCTGGTCTTCCACCACGTGCGCGCCGCGGCGCCGTACCTGTCCAGCCGGTTCGTCGAGAACAACTTCGCCTTCTACGGCACCCGCCTGTCGGGCATCCCCGAGCTGCGCGAGCGCTGGAAGCGGGGCGTCCAGGTCGTCGAGGCGGCCATGGGCGAGGCCGTGGGCCAGCTCTACGTGGCCCGCCACTTCCCGCCCGAGCACAAGGAGCGGATGGACCGTCTCGTCCACTGGCTGGTCGAGGCCTACCGGGTGCGGATCTCCCGGCTGGAGTGGATGACCGAGGAGACCCGGCAGCGGGCGCTCGACAAGCTCGACCGCTTCACGCCCAAGGTCGGCTACCCCGCGTCCTGGCGGGACTACTCCACGCTGGAGATCGACCGGGGCGACCTGCTGGGCAGCGTGCGCCGGGCCGCCGCCTTCGAGTCCGACCGCAACCTGGCCAAGATCGGCCAGCCCATCGACCGCGACGAGTGGCACATGACGCCGCAGACGGTCAACGCCTACTACAACCCCGGGATGAACGAGATCGTCTTCCCGGCGGCGATCCTGCGCTAGCCGTTCTTCGACCCCGAGGCCGACGACGCCATGAACTTCGGGGGCATCGGCGCCGTCATCGGCCACGAGATCGGCCACGGCTTCGACGACCAGGGCAGCCGCTACGACGGCGACGGCAACCTGGCCGACTGGTGGACCGACGAGGACCGCGAGGCCTTCGACCAGCTCACCCAGGCCCTCATCGCCCAGTACGACGCCTTCGAGCTCGACGGCCTCCCCGACCACAAGGTCAACGGCGGGCTGACCGTCGGCGAGAACATCGGCGACCTGGGCGGCATCGGCATCGCCCTGGCCGCCTACGAGCTCAGCCTCGAGGGCGGCGAGGCGCCGGTCATCGACGACCTCACCGGCCAGCAGCGGGTGTTCCTGGGCTGGGGCCAGGTCTGGCGCATGGCCACCCGCCAGGAGGAGCGCATCCGCCGTCTGGCCATCGACCCCCACGCCCCGCCCGAGCTGCGGGCCAACGTCGTCCGCAACCTCGACGAGTTCCACCAGGCCTTCGCCGTCGCCGAGGGCGACGGCATGTACCTCCCGGAGGGCGCGAGAGTCCGCATCTGGTGACCCCATCGAACTTTGTGCGAGGTTCGCCGTGCGACGGTGAACCTCGCACAAAGTTCGGGCCACTCGGTGCCAGGCACCGAGTGACCGTCAGGCCAACGCGACCATGTCGAGGAGGTCGTCGGACCAGTAGTCGACCTGGCCGTCGGGCATGTAGAGGGCGCGGTCGGGCTTGAGGGCCCGGACGAAGTCGGTGTCGTGGCTGACCAGCAGGATGGTGCCGGGCCAGTCGGCCAGCGAGGCGGCAACCGCGTCCCGTGACCCCGGGTCGAGGTTGTTGGTCGGCTCGTCCAGCAGGAGCAGGTTGTTGCGCCCGGCGACCAGCTGGCTGAGGGCGAGCTTGGTCTTCTCGCCGCCCGAGAGGGTGCCGGCCTCTTGGAACACCTTGTCGCCGGTGAGGCCGAAC
>DATHEV010000371.1:0-8522 GCA_035318405.1 Iamia sp. | reverse complement strand
GCGCCGCTCGTCGTAGGACAGCGTGAACCAGTTGGCCCCGACCCAGCGCCGCTTCGACATCGGGTAGAAGCACCACGCCGTCTTGCCCTCGGGCGGGAGCTGGGGCCACAACCGCACCCGCCGCTGGCCCTCGGAGATGGTGTCGGGGGCGTACTCCGACAGCTCGGTGAGCGAGACGTACGAGTCGACCAGCACCAGCCCGGCGGCGGCCATCTCGGTCTGGAGCCGGCGCAGCCGCCAGAGGTCGAGCCCGAGCGCCATGGTGGCCATGTCGGCCTTGTGGCCCAGCATGGCCACGGAGACGACCTGGAGCCCATCGCCCTCGGCCGCCTTCACGGCCAGGCGCACGGCGTCGAGGTCGACGGGCGGCGCGTCGGGGGCGGGCACCTTCCAGAACAGGTGCAGCACCCCCTGACCGGTGGCGGGGTGGAGCGGCTCGGCCATGACCCCAACCTACCGAGACGGTCAGAACCGTCGCGAAGGCGTGGGCGAGGTGGATCGCCTGCTTCCCGCCGGAGGGCGGGTCCTGACCCCGATCTGGCCAGCTCCTTCGTCGCTGGCCAGACCGCCCGTTCCGTCGCTGAGAGGCCCCGCTCCGATGGTGTGGAGTGCGCTCGGCCTGGTCGGTCCCTCCGCGGGGCCTCTCAGATCCCCACCCCCAGGCGGAACGGACGGATGCGATCCCCGTGAAGCGGGTAGGGAGGGCCGGCCATGCAGATCGTCCTCACCGACCGCGGGCGGGTCCACGAGCTGGACGTCGTCGTCCACGACCCCGACGCGACCGTCGCCGACCTGGTGGCCGCGCTCACCGGTGGGCGGCCCGACGTGGTGCTCGAGGCCGAGGGCGACCTCGTCCCGGCGGAGCGGCGGCTGGACCGGGCCGGCATCCGCACGGGGGCGGCGGTGCGGCTGGTCCCCGCCCCCTCGCCGGGTTGGCTCCCGGTGGACGACGACCGGCCCTCGCCCCGGGTCGACGGGGACGGGTCGGGTGGTCCCCGCGAGGTGGCGCTGGAGGTCGCCGTGGTCGGTGGCCTCGACGCCGGGGCCCGCAGCCGGGTGGGGGCGGGCACCTGGGAGCTGGGCCGGGAGACGGCGACGCTGGCCATCGCCCACGACACGGTGTCGGCCCACCACGCCACCCTCACCGTCGACGACGAGGGCGAGGCCGAGCTGGTCGACGAGGGCTCGCTCAACGGCACGTGGGTCAGCGGCGAGCACGCCGACCGGCCCCTCCGCCTGGACGTCGGGCGGGTCGCCCGGGTCGGCGCCGTGCAGGTCGCCCTCCGCCCGCCGATCGACGACGACCGCCCGGCCGGGCTGGCCGCCGGCCCCGGGCGCGGCGGGGCCACGGTCCCGTTCAACCGCCCGCCCCGACCGGCGCCGCCCGAGGCGCCGGACCCGATCGACACGCCCGACCCGGTGAAGGAGAGCTCGGGCACCTCGGCCGTCGGCGTGATGTCGATCGTCGCCCCGATCCTGTTCGGCGGCGTGATGGTGTTCGTCACCAAGCAGCTGATGTTCGCCCTGTTCCTGCTGCTCAGCCCGATCATGATCATCGGCAATGCCATCGACTCGAAGCGCCGGGGCAAGAAGGGCAAGCGCAAGGACGAGGCCCGCTACCGGCGCGAGCTGGACGAGCTGGGCACCGAGCTCGACGCCCTGGCCCAGGACGAGCGGGCCCGGCTGGCCGACGAGATCCCCGATCCGGCCGAGCTGCTGCGCCGGGTGGAGGAGCCGAGCGTGCGGTTGTGGGAGCGGCGGCCGGGCCACCCCGACTGGCTCCACCTGCGGGCCGGCATCGGGCAGGAGGCGTGGACCCCGCCGGTGCACGGCGACCGCCGCAACCAGCCCGAGGAGGTGCGCGAGGCGGTCCGCGCCGCCAGCCGCATCGCCGACACGCCGGTGCTCGTCGACCTGGCCCGGGGCGGCGTCGTCGGCGTGGTCGGGCCCCGGCCGGCCGTGCTGGCGGTGGGGCGGAGCCTCGTCGCCCAGGCCGCCGTCCTCCACGGCCCGGCCGACCTCCCCGCCCTGGTGCTCAGCGCCCCCGACCGGGCCGACGACTGGGACTGGGCCAAGTGGCTGCCCCACGTGCTCGATCCGGGCGGCTCCGGCCGCCGTCTCGTCACCGCCGACCCGGACGCCGCCGAGGCCGTGTGCAAGGCCATGCTCGAGGCGGCCGAGACCCGTCGCGCCGAGGCCCGCCAGGACCTGGGCGTCGACCACGGCGGGCCGACCACGCTGGTGGTGGTCGACGACGAGGCCCTGATCGAGGGCCGACGGGCGCCGGTGCGCAGCGTCCTCCGGGGCGGGGCCGGACCGGTGGCCGGCGTGGTCCTGGCCGCCACCGAGGACCAGCTCCCCGCCACCTGCACCACCGTCATCGAGGTGGCCGACGAGGACGGCACGGCCCGCGTCCACCACGTGCGGACGGGCGTCCGGGTCGACGACGTCCTGGCCTGCGGCATCTCCGAGCCCACCGCCCGGCGCACGGCCCGCGGCCTGGCCCGCTTCGACGACCCCGAGCTCGACGTCGCCGGCGCCAGTCTCCCGCCCATCGTCGCCCTGCTCCCGCTCCTCGGCCTCGACCCGCCCACCGCCGAGGACATCGCCAAGCGCTGGACCGCAGGAGGGCGAGACCCGGACCTGGTCGGCCCCATCGGCGTGTCCGAGGACGGCGTGCTCAGCCTCGACCTGGTGCGCGACGGCCCTCACGGCCTGGTGGCGGGCACCACCGGTGCCGGCAAGTCCGAGCTGCTGCGCTCGCTCGTCGCCGGGCTGGCGGTGGGCTCGTCGCCCGACCACTGCACCTTCGTGCTCGTCGACTTCAAGGGCGGCAGCGCCTTCGACCGCTGCGCCCGGCTGCCCCACACCGTCGGCATGGTCACCGACCTCGACGCCCACCTGGCCGAGCGGGCCCTGCGGTGCCTCGAGGCCGAGCTGCGGTACCGCGAGCGGGTCCTGCGCGACCACACCGCCCCCGACCTGCCGGCCTACCGCCGGCTGCCGGGGTCGGGCGACGAGCGGCCCACGCTCCCCCGCCTCGTGGTGGTGATCGACGAGTTCGCCACGCTCAAGGCCGAGCTGCCCGACTTCGTCGACTCGCTCGTCGGCGTGGCCCAGCGGGGCCGCAGCCTCGGCGTCCACATGGTGCTGGCCACCCAGCGACCCAGCGGCGCGGTGAGCGACAACATCAAGGCCAACACCAACCTCCGGATCGCCCTGCGGGTCCAGGACGCGGGCGACTCCAAGGACGTCATCGACGTGGCCGACGCCGCCCGCATCGGACGCAGCCAGCCGGGCCGGGCGCTGGCCCGCTTCGGCCCGGGCGAGGTCATCCCGGTCCAGACGGCGCTCAGCACCGGCGTGTCCCGGGGCAGCCACGGCGCCGTCGAGGTCCGCCCCTTCCGGGCCGCCGGCTCGGGCGCCGGCCCCGCCGGCGGTGGCCCGGGCGTCGAGCGCACCGAGGGGCCCACCGACCTGTCGCTCCTGGTCGACGCCTGCACCGCGGCTCACGAGCTGTCCGGCCGCCCCGCCCCCCGCCGCCCCTGGCCCGACCCCCTGCCCGACGACCTCGACCTCGACGCCCTCCGCCTGCTCGCCGGTGCGCCGACACCGGTGTCCACCCCCGGGGCCGAGGTCACCCTCGCCCTGGCCGACACGCCCGACGACCAGACCCAGATCCCCGTCGGCTGGCGGCCCGACGACGGCAACCTGCTGCTGGTGGGCCTGCCCGGCTCGGGCACCACCACCACCCTGCTGACGACGGCCCTCGCGGCGGCGGCGGCCACGGGTCCCGACGACCTCCACCTCTACGCTCTCGACTACGGCACCGGCGAGCTCGACGTCCTGGCCGGCCTCCCCCACACCGGGGCCGTCGTGCCGGCCAGCGACCGCGAGCGCCAGGCCCGCCTCATCACCTGGCTGCGGGCCGAGGCCGAGCGCCGCCGGGGGCTCCGCTCGCCCCGCACCACCGAGCCCCGGATCCTGGTCCTCCTCGACGGCGTGGCCCCCTTCCGGGCCGAGTGGGACGAGGCCATCAGCCCGGTGCTCGACGGCTTCGGACGGGTGTTCGGCGAGGGACCCGAGCTGGGGATCCACATGGTCATCACCGCCGACCGCGGCGCGGCGCTGCCCGGTGCCCTGCGATCGCTGGTCCGCCAGCAGCTCCTGTTCAAGCTGGGCGACGACCTCGACTACAGCCAGGGCGGCTTCCGGGCGTCCGAGCTGCCCACGTTCGTGCCCGGCCGGGCCGTCGACGTCGAGCGCCACCTCGAGATCCAGATCGCCCGGCCCGCCGCCGGCGTCGAGGCGGAGGTGGCCGCCATCGCCGGCCGGACGGCCGCTCCGACCCGCGTGCCCACCGCCATCGGCTCGCTCCCCCGCGAGGTCCCGGTGACCGGCCTCCGGGCCCACGTCGACCTGGAGGGATCGCCCCGCCGGCTGCCCGTCGGCATCAGCGAGCGCACCCTCAGCGCGGCCGGCCTGGTCCTCTACGAGGGCGAGCACGCGCTGGTCGCCGGGCCGGCCCGATCGGGGCGCACCACCACCCTGGCGGTGGCCGGGGCCGGTGCCCGCCACGCCGGCTGGCGCACCGTCGTGGTGGCCGGGCGCCGCTCGCCGCTCGGGCGCGACGGCAGCCTCGGCCCCGTCGTCAGCCCCGACGCGCTGGCCCACGAGCTGGCGCCCGCCCTCGAGGGCGAGGGTCCCGTCCTGCTGCTGGTCGACGATGTCGAGGCCGTCGACCCCGACGGCAAGGTCATGCCCGAGGTGCTGGGCCGACCCGACGTCGTGGTGCTGTGCGCCGGACGGGCCGACACCCTGCGCGGCCTCTACTCCCACTGGACCCGGACCGTGCGCCAGAGCCGGGCCGGGGTCCTCCTCCAACCCGACATCGACCTCGACGGCGACCTGCTGGCGGTCCGCCTGCCCCGCCGCACCACCACGGCGATCGGTCCGGGCCGGGGCTACCTGTGCAGCGGCGGCGAGGTCGACCTGGTCCAGGTCGCGCAGCTCTGAGCCGGCCCTGGTGGGAGGGATACCCGGAACATCAGGAGGGTCGGAGGTTTCACGAGATGCATGAAGGGTATCGAAACGTCACTGCCCGGCATCCCCGCCGGACCTGACACCCGGAACCAACGGAGACTGCACGATGAGTGGAAGAGTCCTCACCACCCCCGAGGCCGAGACGGCGTCCAACCGCATGGGCACGATCATCACGGGGAGCCTGGCCGACACGCTGCGCGACCTGATCGCCCAAGGCGACACCCTGTCCGAGGCCAACGTCTGGGACGGTCGCCATGCCGGCACCTTCCGGAGCGGCTGGCCCAACACCCGCACCCAGCTCAACGAGGCCCTCGAGCAGCTGGGCCAGCTCCGCACCGCGGTCGAGCGGGTCCGCACGGACATCGTGGCCGCGGGCGGCGGGGCCTGAACCACCTCGATCACACCCGAAGCCCAGGACATCCGACGAGGGGCCGCCCACCCGGGCGGCCCCTCGTCGCGTCCGCCGGCGGGACCCGCCGGTAGGTTTGGTGCCGCCCGACGGACGCCGCGGGCAGGAGGAGAGCCGTGGGCCGCCGCATCGTCGTCTCGGGCAACTGCCAGATCGGAGCGCTGTCGGCCGCGTTGGCCGCCATGCTCCCCGGCGACGAGGTCGTGCCCGTCGCCTACGTCCCCGACGACCCGGCGGCCGAGGCCGCCAACCGCGAGGCCCTCCAGGGGGCGGACGTGTGGGTGAACAACATCTCCCGCCCGCTGCACGACGAGATCATCGGCGCCGGCCACCGGCCCGAGACCATCCTCTACGTGCCGAACGTCCGCTTCTTCGGCTTCCAGCCCGACATCCTCCACGTCTCCTTCACCGACGGGGGGATCCTCCAGACGGGGGCGGCCGGGCCCTACAACTCGGCCATCGTGCTGGCCGGCTGGAAGCTGGGGCTCGACGAGGACCAGATCGTCGCCCGCTTCTCCCGCGACACCTGCGCCGCCCTGGGCTACTCGTCCTTCTGGGGCCAGGCCCTGGTCGAGCTGAAGCGCCGGGTCGACGTGAGCGACTTCGACTGGGGCGAGGTCTACCTGCCCGTCGCCCGGGGCACGGCCTTCATGCTCACCGACAACCACCCCCGTCTCGACGTCATGATCCACCTGGCCGGGCTGGCCGCCGCCCGTCTCGGGGCCGACCCCGAGCTGGTGCGGTTCCCGTGGGAGCAGGTGATCCCCGACGCCCTGCTGGCCACCTCCGAGGTGTGGCCCGTCTACCCCGGCGTGGCCGAGCCCCTCGGCCTGCGGGGCGGCCACGTCTGGCGCACCGGCTCCGGCGAGCTGCTCGACCTGCGGTCGTTCGTCCGCCGCTCGCTCGAGACCTACGCCATCGTCGACCCCGACACCCTCGTCGCCCCCGCCCTCGACGACCCCCGCGTCGTGGCCGCCCTGCAACCCGAGCCCGGGCCCCGCCCGGTGGCCGTGGGCGCCGACGTCCCGGTCGCGACGCCGGCCCGCACCTGGGGCCCGGCCGGGTCCGCCGGTCCGGCCCACCCCTACAAGGGCCTGCCCGACCACCAGTTCTGGAACCGGGGTGTGGCCTACGCCCCACCCGCCGGCGTCGACCCCGTCGTGCGGGGGGCGTACCGGCTCACCCCCGAGCACAAGGTCGCCACCATGGGCAGCTGCTTCGCCCAGAACCTGTCCCGCCACCTCCAGCGCTCGGGGCTCACCTACTTCGTGGCCGAGACGGCGCCCGCCGAGCTCACGCCGGAGGACGCCAGCGCCCGCCAGTACGGCGTCTACTCGGCCCGCTACGGCAACGTGTACACCGTCGCCCAGGCCGTGCAGCTCTTCCGCCAGGCCTATGGCGACCTGGTCCCGGCCGAGCGCCCGTGGCGGCGCGCCGACGGCCGGTTGGTCGACCCCTTCCGCCCGCTGGTCGAGCCGGACGGCTTCGCCGACGAGGCCGCCTTGCTGGCCGCCCGCCACGAGCACCTCGCCGCCACCCGGCGGGTGTTCGAGGAGGCCGACGTCCTCGTCTTCACCATGGGGCTCACCGAGGCCTGGCGCTCGCAGGTCGACGGCTGCGTCGTGCCCGCCGCCCCCGGGTCGGCCGGCACGCCGACGGGCGACGCCACCTACGAGTTCGTGAACTTCGGCGTCGAGGAGGTCCGCTCCGGCCTCACCCAGCTGTGCCAGCTGGTGCGCTCGGTGAACCCGACCGTGCGGGCGTTGCTGACCGTCTCACCGGTGCCGCTCATCGCCACCTTCGAGGACCGCCACGTGCTGGTCTCGACGGTGGCGTCGAAGTCGATCCTGCGGGTGGCGGCGGACGAGGTGGCCGCCGCGCTCGACTTCGTCGACTACTTCCCGTCCTACGAGCTCATCGCCAGCGCCACCTCCGACCGGGACTACTTCGAGCCGGACCGCCGCGAGGTCAGCGAGCTGGGCGTGGCCCACGTGATGCGGACCTTCTCCGAGCACTACATCGCCGGCGACACCGCCGCCGTCCCCACCGCCGTCCCCCTGGCCGCCGCCACCCAGTCCCAGGACGTCGTCTGCGACGAAGAGGTCATCGTCAACGCCCTCGAAGCCAGCCACTGACCCGAGACGCGGCGGGAGGCCGGGTCCTGAGACGCAAGACCTTTTGCTGTCACACCTCGCGTGCATGATCGGCGGATGCTGGCACGAGACGATCCCACACGGGCCGATGTCTGCGATCGGCAGCGCAGTAGCGTGACCAGCATGGGCACGGTGACAACCTTGGAACGGCCGGTGTATGGCCTGGGCCAGGCCGCGTCGCTCCTGGGCATGCGAGCCGATCGCGTGCGCGCCTGGCTCGACGGCTACTCCCGGAAGGGCATCTGGTACGACCCCGTCACCCGACGGGAGCACACCGGTAGTGACATCGTGACCTGGGGCGAGTTCATCGAGCTCGGCTACCTGCGCGAGTACCGGCACGCAGGCGTCTCGCTGCAGTCCATGCGTCCTGTGATCGCGAGCCTGCGCCAGGAGAACCAGACGCTGTATCCCCTGGCGTCCGCCGACCTCTATGTCCGCGGGCGTGAGCTCGTCGCACGGCTACAGGACGAGCTCGACCTTCCGACGCAGCTCTTCATGGTCGTTCGAACCGGCGAGCTCGGCTTCGAGCTGGCCCCCAACGCTGCGGCCTTCTTCCGCAAGGTCGAGTTCTCCGATCACGGCGCCGCCGCACGGTGGCGACCGGCCGGACCTCAGTCACCCGTCGCCGTTGAACCCGACATCTCCTTCGGGATGCCGTCGGTCAGGGGCACATCGACGGAACGTCTCTTCGAGCTCTGGTCGGCTGAGGGTGGCAACGACGCTTCGGCCCGTTGGCTGGCCGAGGTCTACGAACTCGACCCGGCGGCCGTCGATGCCGCCATCGCCTTCGAGGAGCATCAACGGAGCCTCGCGGCCTGAGTCGCATGCCGGAGGCAAGCGCACCTGCGACCAGCGGAGCACGCTTCTTCGTCGACGCCAACGATCTCGCCATGGCCAAGGGTCTCGCCATCCTGCGG
>DATHEV010000370.1:0-7403 GCA_035318405.1 Iamia sp. | reverse complement strand
GCCCGAGTGGCAGAGCTCGGGCAAGATCGCGCTGGTCGGCATGGGCGTCGAGCCGGGCCTGGCCGATGTCTTCGCCCGCTACGCCGCCGACCACCTCTTCGCCGAGATCGACGAGCTGGGCACCCGGGACGGCTCCAACCTGGTGGTCGAGGGGTACGAGTTCGCCCCGTCGTTCTCGATCTGGACGACCATCGAGGAGTGCCTCAACCCGCCGCTGGTCTGGGAGCGCGACCGGGGCTTCTTCACCACCGAGCCGTTCAGCGAGCCCGAGGTCTTCGACTTCCCCGGCGGCATCGGGCCCGTCGAGTGCGTCAACGTCGAGCACGAGGAGGTCGTGCTCATGCCCCGCGAGGTCGACGCCAAGCGGGTCACGTTCAAGTACGGACTGGGCTCCGACTTCATCGACGTGCTGCGGACCCTCCATCTCGTCGGGCTCGACGGCACCGACCCGGTGATGGTGCCCTCGGCCGACGGGCCGGTCGCCGTCAGCCCGCGCGACGTGGTGGCCGCCTGCCTGCCCGACCCGGCCGGTCTGGGTGACCGCATGCGCGGCGCCACCTGCGCCGGGCTGTGGGTCACCGGCACCGGCAAGGACGGCCAGCCCCGCGAGGTGTACCTCTTCCACGTCGTCGACAACGAGTGGGCGATGGCCCGCGACGGCGTCCAGTGCGTCGTGTGGCAGACGGCGGTGAACCCCGTCGTGGCCCTCGAGCTGCTGGCCGCGGGCACCTGGTCCGGAGTCGGCGTCCTCGGTCCCGAGGCCTTCGACAGCCTCCCGTTCCTCGACCTGCTCGGGGTGCACGACGCCCCCTGGGGCATGGAGGAGCGCACGCCCGGGATGTGACGGGAACCACCCGCCCGACCCCTACGTCGGACGGCCCATGCGATCACGTCCCGTCCTCATCCCCGCCGTCGTGACCCTCGTGGTCGCCCTCTTCGCCGGTTGCGGAGGCGGCATGTCGGACGAGTCCGACGGTGGCTCCAGCGACTACGGCGGTGACGCCAGCGGGTACAGCGGCGGCGACGTCGCCGAGACCTCGGTGCCGGGCGGCGGTGACCCCAACACGTTCTCCGAGGAGGGGACCAACCCGTGGACGGCCCCGGCCGAGGATCCGCAGAGCACCTTCGGGCTCGACGTCGACACCGGGTCGTGGACCGTGGCCCGACGCTTCATCAACGACGGTTCCCTTCCGCCCCCCGAGTCGGTGCGCACCGAGGAGTTCGTCAACGCCCTCAGCGACGTCGACCCCGCACCGGAGGACACCATCGGCGTCACCGCCGAGGGCGGCCGGGTCGGTGACCGCCTGCTGCTGCGGCTCGGTGTGGCGGCGCGCGAGGTCCCGGACGACGACCGGCCCGACGTCAACCTCGTGTTCGTGGTCGACACGTCCGGCTCGATGGACGAGGACCGGAAGATCGGGCTGGTCCGGGACTCGCTCGGCATCCTGGTCGAGAACCTCCAGGACGACGACACGGTCTCGATCGTCACCTTCGACGACGGACCTGAGCCCCTCCTTCCGCCGACGCCGCTCGACGACCGGGGCACCGTGCTCGACGCCATCGAGTCACTCGATGCCGGGGGGTCGACGAACCTGGAGGGCGGCCTGCGGCTCGGGTACGAGACCGCCGAGGACCTGATCACCGACGAGGGCAGCATCACCCGCATCGTGCTGCTGTCCGACGGGGTCGCCAACGTGGGCGAGACCGGCCCGGATTCCTTGGTCGAGCTGATCCGCGACGACGCCGACCGGGGCGTGAAGCTGGTGACCGTCGGGTTCGGCCTGGACGGCTTCAACGACACGCTCATGGAGCAGATCGCCGACCAGGGCGATGGCTTCTACGCCTACGTCGACACCATCGACGAGGCCCAGCGCCTCTTCGGCGACGAGCTCACGACCACCCTGGTCACCGTGGCCGAGGATGCCCGTGCGCAGGTCACCTTCGACCCGGACACCGTCGACCGCTACCGCCTCATCGGCTACGAGAACCGTGACATCGCGGACGAGGACTTCGCCCGGGACGAGACCGATGCCGGCGACCTCGGCTCCGGCCATCGGGTCGTGGCGCTGTACGAGATCGAGACCGCCGACGGGGTGACCGGCGACGCCGCCCTCGGCTCGGTCGAGCTCCGGTGGGACGACCCGTCGGGCGGGGACGAGCGCAGCACCACGACGGAGATCGACGTGGCGGCGGACGACGATGCGCCCGAGGCCACACAGGTGGTCGGCGCCGTCGCCGCCCTGGCCGAGGCCCTCCGGAGCCCGGAGCCGTCGCCCGACGCCCTGGCCGAGGTGGCCGATCGCCTCGATGCACTGGCCGGCGACGTCGACGACCCGGTCCTCGAGCAGATGGCGGCTCTCGCCAGCCGGGCGGCCGAGTTCGCCTGAACGTCGAGCCGGCTGGGCGTCAGCCCTCGATGGCGTCGACGAGGACGCCGAGGGCGTCGCCCAGCAGGTCGTCGGTGATGGTGAGCGGAGGCAGCAGCCGCAGGACGTTGCCCCAGGTGCCGCAGGTGAGGGTGACGACACCGGCGGCGTGGCAGGCGGCGCTGATGCGGCCGGCCTCGACCGGGTCCGGGGTGACGGTGCCGGGCTCGACCAGCTCGATGGCGACCATGGCGCCCCGGCCCCGGACGTCGCCGATCTTCGGGTGATCGGCGGCCAGGTGACGCAGGCCCGGGAGGAGCACGGCGCCGATGGCCCGGGCTCGCGAGGCCAGGTCGTCCCGCTCGATGACCTCGAGGGCGCCGAGGGCGGCGGCGCAGGCGACCGGGTTGCCGCCGTAGGTGCCGCCCAGCCCGCCCGGGGTCACGGCATCCATGATCTCGGCCCGCCCGGTGACGCCGGCGAGGGGCATCCCCCCGGCGAGGGCCTTGGCCGTGGTGACGATGTCGGGCACGACGCCCTCGAGGTCGCAGGCGAACATGTCGCCGGTGCGGCCGAAGCCGGTCTGGATCTCGTCGGCCACGAACACCACACCGTGCTCGCGGCACCACTCGGCCAGGGCGGGGAGGAAGCCGGGGGCGGGGTCGACGAAGCCGCCCTCGCCCTGGATCGGCTCGATGACGACGCAGGCGGTGCGGTCGGCGCCGACCTGGCTCTCGATCACGGCGAGGGCGCGGGTGGCGGCCTCCTCGCCGGTCATGCCGTCGGGGTCGCGGAAGGGGTAGCTCATCGGCGCCCGGTGGACGTCGGCGGCGAAGGGCCCGAAGCCGTCCTTGTAGGGCGAGTTCTTCGCCGTCATGGCCATCGTCAGGTTGGTGCGGCCGTGGTAGGCGTGGTCGAAGACGACGACCGAGTCCCGGCCGGTGTGGCGGCGGGCGATCTTCACCGCGTTCTCGACCGCCTCGGCGCCGGCGCTGAACAGGCACGACCGCTTCTCGTGGTCGCCGGGTGTGAGCCGGTTGAGGGCCTCGGCCACCTCGACGTAGCCCTCGTAGGGCGTGACCATGAAGCAGGTGTGGGTGAAGCGGTCGAGCTGGGCGGTGGCCCGCGCCACCACCTCGGGGACGTGGTGGCCGATGCTCACCACGGCGATGCCCGAGCCCAGGTCGATCAGCTGGTTGCCGTCGACGTCGACCAGGACCGCCCCCTCCGCCCGGTCGACGAACACGGGCAGCACCGTCCCCACCCCCTGGGGCACCGCCGCTCGCCGGCGGGCCAGCAGCTCGGCCGAGCGCGGCCCCGGGATCTCGGTGACGAGCTTGCGCTCCTGCGTGACCGCCACGGCATCCTCGACTGCGCTCATCGGTGCACCATCGGATGGCGGGAGACATCTGGCTGGTTCCTCGTCGCCGGGCACCGATGAGCGCCGCTCGCTCCGCTCGCTCCACCGACGGGGAGAGAGCTGTGCTGTCTGATTCGCTCGCTGCGCTCACTCATGCGCGGGAGCGTAGGTGGCGCTAGACCGGGCGGCATGACGACGTTGTTCGTGCACGGGGTCCCCGAGACGGCGGCCATCTGGGACGGGGTCCGCGGGCTGATCGACCGGGAGAGCACGGCCCTCCGGCTGCCCGGGTTCGGCACGCCCCGGCCCGACGACCACGACGGCTCGATGGACGCCTACGCCGACTGGCTCGTCGATCAGATCCGGGCCGCCGACGAGCCGGTCGACATCGTCGGTCACGACTGGGGCGGGATCCTCGTCGCCCGCATCGCCACCTACGCCCCGGCCGGCCTGCGCAGCTGGGTGAGCGACGCTCCCGGCGCCATCGACCCCGCCTTCGAGTGGCACGACTTCGCCAAGCTCTGGCAGACGCCCGAGGTGGGCGAGGCCTTCTTCGCCGACCTCCTGGCCTCGCCGCCCGACGCCGCCGCCGCCATGGCCGCCACCGGCGTGCCCGAGGCCGACGCCCCCGCCCTCGTCGCCGCGGTGGACGACGTGATGGTCGACTCCGTCCTGCGTCTCTACCGCTCGGCCACCGACATCGGCACCGTGTGGGCCGCCAGCGGCCCGTCGCCGGTCCGTGGCCTGGTCCTGGTAGCCGAGGGCGACGTCTTCGGCAACGTCGAGGCCTCGCAGCGGGTCGCCGGCGACATCGGCGCCCAGTTCGCGGTCATGGAGGGCGGCACCCACTTCTGGCCCCTCAGCGCCCCCGACGCCGGCGCCCAAGCCCTCCAGGCCTTCTGGTCCAGCCTGGACTAGGTCACCAGAGGATTGGCGACGGCCAGGCCCTGCGCCGAAGCAGCGGCGCACAGGCGAGTGTCCGCACACACGAACACCTCGGTGCGGACTGCGAGCGCGGTGGCCAGATGGACGGCGTCGTAGCCTCTGAGGCCCTCGCTGTCGGCGAGATCACCGGCCAACCCGACGAGCTGATCGCTCGGGGTGACGGCGGTGAGGCCCTCCATCAGGACCCGGAGACCCACCACGGCCAGTCGGCTCTGCGTCTCGGACAGGCGCGCCGCTCGGTGGGCGGCGGCGAACGTCGCCCGCGCCTCGACCTCGATCAGGTTGACGGAGACCCTCTCATCGGCGTCTCTCCAGAGCGCCTGGGCCCGGCTCGATCCGCCCTCGTCCACCAGGAAGAGCTTCACGAGGGCCGACGTATCGAAGTACGTGATCGTCAACGTCGCTGCTCGGCGATGAGGTCGGAGATGGGGCCGGTGCCCGAGATCGGCACCGGCAGCGGAGCCGCAGGGTTCTTCGGCGGTGTGGCCAGCCCCTGATCGATCAGGTCCTGGAGGCGGGAGCGGCGCTCGTCGAGGCCGGTGAGGCGGGCGACGGGCTTGCCGCGATCGGTGACCACGATCTCGGCGCCCTCGCGGACCTCGTCGAGGTAGCGGCTCAGGTTGTTGCGCAGGTCCCGGATGCCGACCTCGACCCGCCCACGCCCGGCATTTGTGGCGCTTTCCATACCCCCATTGTAGCCACCTCGCTCACCAGAGGTCGGTGCGGAAGCGGAACAGCGGGGTGGGCCGGAAGGCCCGAGCGGTGACGACCTCCTCGGCGCCGGCGGCCCAGGCCCGGACGCCGTCGCCCTCGCCGGTGTGGAGGGCGAGGCTCCGACAGCCGGCGGCGTCGAACCAGCGCCGGATGGACGGGGTGAGGTCGGGGGCGCGGCGGTGGCGGGTCCACACCACGGTGGCGCCCGGCCGGCACAGCGACGGGACCGCGGCGATCGTGCGCTCGACGTCGGACTCGCCGATGTTGCCGAAGATGCCGCAGAGGAGCAGGACGTCCACCGGCGCCACGTCGGCCAGCACGGCGCTGTGGCCGGCATCGCCCGTGACGACCTCGCCGGCGATCCCCGCCGCCCCCAGGGCGGCGCGGGCCGAGTCGGCCAGGTCGGGGTCGAGCTCCACGAGGCGGACGAGGACGTCGCCCCGGCGGGGGTGGTCGGCCAGCGCGGCCACCACGTCGCGTCCGTCGCCGGCGCACAGCGACGCCAGCCGCACCGGCCCCGGCGGGGCGGAGGTGACGGCCTCGCCCACGAGCCGGACGACCGCCACCAGCCGGTCCCGCAGGGGGTGGCCGTCGCGCTCGTAGGCCTCGTGCCACCCGACCCAATCCCGTCCCATGATCGCCGAGCGTAGAGAGGCAGGGTGGGGGCAGGGCGGGCGGATGCCCCAGGCGTCCACCGCGGTGATGTGGTTCCGGCGGGACCTGCGGCTCTCGGACAACCCGGCGCTCGTCGAGGCGGCCCGCGAGCACGACCGGGTCGTCGCCCTCTTCGTCGACGACGCGCACCTGCGCGAGCCGGCCGGCGCCAACCGCCGCTGGTTCCTCGCCGGGTGCCTGGCCGAGCTGCACGAGCGGACCGGCGGACACCTCGTCGTCCGCCGGGACACGCCCGCCCGCGCCGTCCGGGCCGTCGCTCGCCAGGCCGGCGCCGAGGCGGTGTACGTCGCCGACGATGCCGGGCCCTACGGCACCCAGCGCGACGACGAGGTGCGCGCCGCGCTGGCCGCGGACGACGTCGAGCTGCGGCCGGTCGGGACGCCCTACGCGGTGCCGCCGGGCACCCTCTTCACCGGCGGGGGCACGCCGTTCCGGGTCTTCACCCCGTTCTCCCGGGCGTGGCGGGCCCACGGCTGGGACGACCCGCTCGACGCGCCGCGGGGAGTCAGGTGGGTCGAGGACGTGCGATCCGACGGCCTGCCCGCCGCGCCCGCGGTCACCGCCGATCTGCCCCGACCGGGCGAGGAGGCCGGGCGCCGGCGGCTGGCCGCGTTCCTCGACGGCCCGGTCGGTCGCTACGCCGACGACCGCGATCGACCGGGGGTCGACGGGACGAGCCGTCTGTCGCCGTACCTCAAGTGGGGCTGCATCCACCCCCGCCAGGCCCTCGCCCGGTTGGGCCGGGGCAACGGGCCCCACACGTTCGCCACCGAGCTGGCCTGGCGCGACTTCTACGCCGACGTCCTGCTCCACCGGCCCGAGTCGGCCCGCCAGAGCCTCGACGAGCGGATGGCCGGCATCGAGCTCGACACCGGCGCCGAGGCCGACGAGCGCTTCGCGGCCTGGTGCGCGGGGCGCACCGGCGTACCCATCGTCGACGCCGGGATGCGCCAGCTGGTCGCCGTGGGCTGGATGCACAACCGGGTGCGCATGATCGTGGCGTCGTACCTGGTCAAGGATCTCCACATCGACTGGACCCGCGGGGCCCGCTTCTTCATGGAGCACCTGGTCGACGGTGACCTGGCCTCGAACCAGCACGGCTGGCAGTGGGTCGCCGGCACCGGCACCGACGCCGCCCCCTACTTCCGGGTCTTCAACCCCACCGCCCAGGCGAAGCGCTTCGACCCGGACGGCACCTACGTCCGCCGCTGGGTCCCCGAGCTCCAGACCCTCGACTACCCGCACCCCATCGTCGATCACGCGACCGAGAGGCACGAGGCCCTGAGGAGATGGCGGAGGGCCACGGGTCGAGGCTGACCGGTCCCGTCAGCACTCGGTAGGAT
>DATHEV010000369.1:0-6624 GCA_035318405.1 Iamia sp. | reverse complement strand
CCGGGACGGCCGCTGGGTCGTCACCCACGAGCACCACTCCTTCCCCGACCGCAGCGGGGACGCCGGCTGACCCGGGTCGTCAGCGTCAGCCGGCGTCGAGGGCCTGGGTGGCGAGGAGGTGGCCGATGGCGAGGGATGCGGTGGCGGCGGGCGAGGGGGCGTTGAGGAGGTGGATGGCCCGGGCCGACCGGGTCGTCACGAAGTCGTCGACGAGGGCGCCCCGCCGGTCGACCAGCTGGGCCCGGATCCCCGACGGCCCCGGCTCGACGTCCTCGGCCCGCAGCTCCGGGAGGTAGGCCTGGAGGCGGCGGAGGTAGCGGCGCCGGACCCGCTCGTCGACCAGCTCGCGGGCGCCGGTGCCGACGTGACGGGCGGCCAGACGCCAGAACCCGCCGAAGGTGGCCACGTCGCGCAGGTCGGCGGCGACCGGCCGGCGGTCGTAGGCCTCCCGCCCGAGGGCCAGCAGGGCGTTGGGCCCGGCCCACACCTCGCCGTCGAGCCGCCGGGTGAAGTGGACGCCGAGGAACGGGAAGCGGGGGTCGGGGACGGGGTAGAGGTTGCCCCGCACCAGGTGGGTGGCCTCGGGGCGCAGCCGCAGGTACGACCCCCGGAAGGGCACGACCCGGCTGCCGCGGGGCAGCGTCAGCGCCGCCAGCCGGTCGGCCTGAAGCCCGCCGCACGTGACGACGAGGTCCGCCCGCAGCTCCACCTCGTCGAGCCGGCCGCCCACCCCGCCCACCCGGCCGACCTTGGACGGAACCACGCCGCATGCGGCGGAGTCCGTCCAAGGCTCGGCGACGGCGGCCCGGACCGTGACCCCGCCGGCGTCCTCGTCGATGCCGACCACGCGTTGGCCGGTCAGCACCCGACCGCCGCGCTCGGCGATCTCGGCGGCCAGCGCCCGGCACACGCCGAGGAAGTCGATCACGCCGGTGGCGGGGGAGTGCAGGCCCCGGTGGCCGGCGGCGTGGGGCTCGATCTCGGCCATCTCGGCCGCCGTCACCTCCCGCAGCCCGGGCACGCCGTTGGCCCGGGCCCGGACGGCCAGGGCGTCGAGGGCGGCGTCCTCGCCCGGGTCGAGCGCCACCACCAGCTTCCCGGTGCGGGCCCGGGCGACCCCGTGGTCGTCGGCGAAGCGCTCCAGCTCGGTGCGGCCGGCGTGGCACAGCCGGGCCTTGAGCGAGCCGGGGGCGTAGTAGATGCCGGTGTGGAGCACCCCCGAGCTGTGCGAGCTCTGGTGCTGGCCGACGTCATCCTCCTTCTCCAGCACGGTGACCCCCGTGCCCGGGGCGGCGCGCAGCAGCTGGTACGCCGTGGCCAGCCCGACGATCCCACCGCCCACCACGATGACGTCCACGTGGGTCGCCAGGGACTCGAACCCTGAACCAGCGGGTTAAAAGCCCGATGCTCTGCCAGTTGAGCTAGCGACCCTGGATCCCCGATCGTAGGGGCCCCCTCGGGAGCGTGGCGCGCCCGCCGACACACCCGCTCGGGGTCAGCCGGCGGCGCTGGTGCAGGGGCCGCCGGCGCAGACGTCGTCGGTCCGGCCCTCACGGAGGAAGCCGAACGCCTGCGCCAGCACCAGTGGCTCCTCGACCCCGGCGCCGTGCGGGTCGTCCCCGTGCTCCGGTGACCGAGGCGCCTCGTTCACCGTGGGCGGGGCCGGCGTCCCGAAGTCCCACAGGACGAGGGCGGGGCCGGTGCGGTCGCCCTCGAGCGGCTCCAGCCCCCAGAGCGTCTCCTCCACCGGGCTGCGACCCTCCCCCAGCGCGGGGAGGTGCGCCCGGGCGCCGATCGTGCGGGCGAGGATCTCGGTGGACACGTTGGCGACCTGGTGATCGCCGAACGCCTCGATGAGCAGGACGTCCTTCGCCTCCATGCCCGGGTAGGGGTCGACCGTCAGGTGCTGCGCGTAGCCCTGGTTCTCGCCTCGGTCCCAGAGCAGCTGCACCGCCGCCAGCGCGATCACCTGCTCGACGTGGTCCGTGTAGGCCGCGGTGAACACCGCGGCGAACGGATCCCAGTCGATGGAGCGGGGGAGCAGGAGCGAGTAGCCCATCCCGGGAACGCCCAGGACGGCGCGGCTCCACTCGGTCGAGACCGCGCTGGCGGCGCCTCCGAGGATCCCGCCCTGGCTGTTGCCCACGAACTGGGTGGCGCCCACGTCGATGACCGGGTCGCCGGCGGCGTCCTGGAAGGCGGGGTCGGACGCCAGGCCGTCGGGGTGGTTCAGGAGGCGGCCGAGGAACGACATGTTGACGTGGCCCTGCTGGAGGCGGTCGGCCAGCTCCGGGAAGTCCGAGAGGTTCCCCAGGATCTCGGACACGTTGGGGAGATCGGTCTCCGCCATCCCCACCCAGTCGGTGGCGCACGCGGCCAGGTTGGCGAGCGGCACGGCGACGGCCAGGCTCTCGACCTCCTCGGCCGACCCCAGCAACCCGTGCCCGTACACGACCGGCAGCGCCGGCTCGTCGGGGGCGTCGGGCACGACGCACACGAACCGGGCGGTGAACGTCCCCTGTCCCGTGCGGGGCCGGCCCCGGTCGTCGAGCTCGAAGCGGCCGCCCGGGTCCGGCGAGGTGAGCGCGGACGGCACCTCGTAGGTGCCGCGGACCGTGCGCACGCCCTCCCCCTCGGCCGACTCGACCTCGAACGCCGGAGCGGCGTCGCCCAGCTCCTCGTACGCCGCATCGCGGATGGACCGGAGCCGCCCGGAGAGGCTCTCCTCGCTCGCCACGGTGAAGTCCCACGCCATCCACCAGTCCTCGTCCTGGCCGACGTGGTCGTCGAGCCCGGTCTCGACCGCCTGGAGGTGCTCCAGGCGCGAGGTCGGGCGGAGCCGGCCCGACGACACCTGCTCCCAGCCCGGTGAGGGCTCGACCGCCTGGCCGTCCTGTCCCTTCAGGTCGCGGAGCCCGACGAGGATCCGGTGCCCCTCGGTGAGGGCGATGGCCGGGTGGATCATGAGCAGCTGCTCGTCCGGGGTGTCGGCCTGGGCGTCCAGCTCGGCCCAGTACGGCACCCGCTCGCCGGTCTCGGCGTCGACGACGACGATCGGCGCGTCATCGTCCAGGGACGAGCCGATGTCGGTCGACGGAGCGATGTCGCTGCGCTCGACGTCGAGCCCGGGCACGCGCACCATCGGCGCCGAGCCGGGGCTGAACCCGTCGGCCCGGTTCATGTCGGCCGGGTCGATCGGGGTCCCCTCCTCGTTGGTGGGCATCCCGTCCTCGGGGAGCGACAGCCGGCGTCCCGTGTCCGTGTCGGCCGACTCGGTGAACGCGTCGTTCGGGAACGGCAGCAGGCACGCGGTCTCGTCGAGGTCGTCGCAGCCGTCGATCCCGGGCTCCGTGGCGGCCGAGCCCGTCCCGGACGCCGAGCCCTCACCGCTCGTCCGGTCGGCGGGCTCCGACGCGCCTTCGTCGGTGGCCCCGCCGCCGTCGTCCGAGCACCCGCCCATCAGCAGCACCACGGCGGCGGCCACAGCCACCAGACCTCGCATCCCCCTGTGTTCCATCCCCGGATCGTGGCACGGACCGAAGGGCGCCGCCCCGACCCGGCCCGACCCGGGCCGGTCAGGTCGGGTGGCCGGGGTGGGAGTCCTTGAAGACGCCCGAGTGCAGGAGCACGGTGGCGGCCACCTCGCCGGTGGCGGCGTCGGTGAGCGTGGTGCGCGTCCAGTACGACTCGGTGCGCCGGCTCTGGCCCAGGCCGACCAGCTCGTGGGCGACGGTGTAGTCCTGGTCGACGAACACCGGCCCCTGCACCATGCGGATCTCGAGGTCGAGGAAGAGCCCGAGGACGGGCGTGCGCACCGGCCACGCCGCACCCCGCTTGTGGGCCAGCACGCTGATCATCTCGAACGGCACGATGGCGCGGCCCCACGGGGACGAGGCGGCGCCGTCGGCGGTGTACCACGGGTGCGGCTCGGTGATGCGGGCCAGCTTCTCGTCGAGGGAGAACGGGTAGCCGGAGCCGTTGCGCTCCGTGCGGCCGATGCGCACCGGGCCGGCGTCGCCCTGCGTCGCCCCGATGGTGAGCCGGTCGAGGATGTGCAGCTCGCCGGGCTCCGACCGGGCGAGGCGGGCGTCGAGCTCGGTCTCGCCGTGGTCCGGCCCGATGGACGCGGTGCCGGTGAGGACGGGGCTGCCGTCGGCCTTCACGGCGTCGATCCGGGCCCGGTCGCCCGTCTGCGCCAGCGTGGCCTGCACCTCCTCGCCCTCGACGACCATGGTGCGGAAGTGGGCGCTGGCGCACCCCCGCTCGAACCACGCCGGCCCCCACGCCGCCACGGCGAGGGGGTCGACCTGGCTGAGGTGGGTCGGCCCCTCGATGGGGGCGCCGGCCAGGCCCAGCGACGTGGCGGTGGCGTCGTCGTGGACGCTGGCGTGCCCGTCGTACTCCTGGTCGGCGAGCATCTGGGCCGGGTGTCGCCAGGGGCCGGTCATGGTGATCTCGGTGTCGAAGCGCACCCGCCGTTCCTACCAGCGACGGGAGCCGGCCGTCGGAGATCGATGGCGCCGGACGCTGGTGCGACGGGGAGCAGGATGAGGGCTGGGCGACCTCGCCGGGCGGCGAGTGCTCGATCTCGGCGCGGGCACCGGTCGTCACAGCCTGCGACTCGCGGCGCGAGGGGCCATCGTTCACGCCGTCGACTGCTCGGTCGTCGCCTGCGGCGTTCATCGCGAGCGCGTCGACCGGCGCGGGCTCGGTTCCTCCGTGCACTGATCCACAACGAGGCCGGGTCGTCATCGGCCCTCGCTCGGCCGTTCACGCGCAGCGGCAGGTGACCGTCTGGTCGTGGACCTGCCAGCGGAAGGCCACCGGCTCCGATGACTGGCGGCAGCCGGTGCAGACGAGCTGGAAGCCCCGCTCGGTGGACCGGATCGCCAGCGGCGAGCGCCCGGTGGAGAGCTTGTGGGCCTCGACCTTGGGCGTGGCGATCTCGGGCAGGGCGGCCAGCTCGAGCTCGAGATACGGCGCCCGATCGGGACCGGGGAGGGGCAGGTCGGGGCCCAGCTCGCGCTGCGCCGCGTCGCGGAGCGCGCCGACCTGCGGGCCCCGGGCGAACCGCAGGTAGGCATAGGCCTCCTCCACCCCGATCTCGGCGGCGAGGGCGCGGACGACCTCGACGTCGGCCGCCGCGCCCGCGTCGACGGCCACGGCGAGGGCCGCCTCGTAGCGGTCCAGCCGCTCGGGCTCCGGGACGAGCTCGGGGCCGGGCTGGGCCAGGAAGACGTCGAGCTCCTCGAAGCGCTCGCCGTCGAACACGCCGGTGGCCTCGGAGATGCGCTCGATCTCCTCGACGAAGCCGTCGCGCTCGATGCGGTGGGCGGGGTCCTCCAACGTGTCGCGGGCGAACATGATCACGAACCGGGCCCGGCCGCCGGGTCGCTTGCGCCGCAGGATGCGACCCATGCGCTGGATCATCTGGCGGCGGGTGCGGCTCGCGCTCATGACGATCCCGAGGTCGGCGTCGGGCACGTCGATCCCCTCGTCGAGCACACGGGGGGCGGCGACGGCGTCGAGCCGTCGGCCCCGGAGGTCGCCCAGGATCTCCTTGCGCTGGCGGCGGGCCGTCGAGCCGGTGATCAGCTCGATGTTCACCAGCGGGTCGAGCCGGTTGATGGCGTGGTTGGCGCCGCGGACGGTCTCGGTGAACAGCAGGCTGCCGTCGGCATCGCGGATGGTCGGAGCGAGTCGTCCGAGCAGCTCGTACTTGCCGCTGCTCTGGGCCACGATCTGGCGGCGCTGGGCGAACACGTCGAGGTACTCGCGAGCGGCCCGGCCGTCGGCGCCGGAGTCGCCGTTGGCCAGATGGGCGACGGCGGCGATGAAGTCGCCGAACGGCGCCAGCGGCATGCCGGGCACGCGGCGCAGGTGCTGGCGGGCGGTCACCAGGCGCTGCTCGGTGGCGACGTACTCCGCCCGCTCCTCGGCCGAGAGGGCCACCCCGACGAACGCCACGCGCGGTGCGGCGCACACGCCGTCGGCGATCGCCTGGTCGAAGCCGTAGCGGTGGCAGATCCCCGCGAAGTAGGGGAGCAGCAGGTCGGCCACGGCGTCGTCGGATCGCTCGAGCGTGGCCGTGAGGCCGAGCCGCTCGGTGTACGGCGCCAGGAGGGCGCGTCGCAGGACGCCGCCGCCGAGCCCGTGGCACTCGTCGGCGATCAGGAGCCCGCCTCCGTCTCCCGGCGGCACCGGGCGGTGGGCCGCCGCCGAGTGGCGCGTTGCGATGAGGACGTCGCACGACGCCGGCCGGTCCTTGCCCGTGTCGCCCAACCGACCGATCCGGGCGTCGGGCAGCGCCGCGGTCAGGCGGCCGTACCACTGCTCCATCAACACCCGGGAGGGCACGAGGACGAGCACGAACCGACCGCGACGGCGCGCGTCGGCGATGGCGGCGATGGCCACGTCGGTCTTGCCCGAGCCGGTGACCGCCTCGATCACACCGCGACGACCGCAGCGCAGCCATGCGATCAGCGCGTCGAGCTGCCACCGGTAGAGCTCCTGGTGGTCCACCACCCCGTCGCTCGGCATCGCTCAGCGCGGGTTTCGGTCATCCATGAGCCCGAAGAAGATACCGGCCGCAGCCCCTCACCCGGGAACGGGGACGGGACCGGC
>DATHEV010000368.1:0-2051 GCA_035318405.1 Iamia sp. | reverse complement strand
CATCTACGCCATCGACGTGGCCTCGGGAGGGCTGTCGGGGCTGTCCCAGCTGCCCCACTGCGGAGGAGTCGCCCTGGCCGATCCCGAGGTGACCGGTCGCATCCTCGACCACGTCGAGACCGCCATCCGCGAGCGCCGATCCCGGTTCGAGGCGGTGGGCGCCGCCGACCTGCGCGAGCACAACCACCTGGCGGCCGGCGACGATCGGCTCCCGTGGCTCCTCCTGCTCATCGACGGCTGGGACCTCCTGCACGAGGAGGCGCAGACGACTGCCGGGTCCGCCCTGCACGACCGGATCCTCCGCCTGCTGGCCGACGGCCAGCGCTTCGGCGTGCAGGGCGTGGTCGCCGGCGACCGATGGGTCGTCAGCGGCAAGGCCGGCCGGATGGTCGCGCACCGCTACGTCCTGCGCTTCAACTCCGACGTCGACTATGACACGACCGGCCTGCGGGCCTCCCAGGTCCCCGAGGAGATGCCATCGGGACGGGCGCTCGGTGAGGGCGGACGGCTCCACCAGGTCGCGGTGCTGGGCGACGGGACGGGGCCGGGCCAGGCCGAGGCGCTCCGCGAGATGGCCGCCGGGCTCCAGGCTGCTGCCGCTGACGTCCCCCCGGCCCGCCGCCCCCGCCGAGTCCAGTCGCTGCCCACCAAGGTGATGCTCGACGACCTCATCGCCGAGGCACCGCCCATCGCCGGCAAGGTCCCGGTGCTCATCGGCGTGTCGTCAGCATCAGGTGGTCCCCTGTGGGTCGACCTGGCGACCGAGGCCCGCGGCTTCGTCGTCGCCGGGGCTCGGCGCAGCGGGCGCTCGACGGCGCTGCTGGCGCTGGCGGAGTCCGCTCGCCGGGCCGGTGTCTCCGTCGTCGCCCTGTGCCCCCGGCCCTCGCCGCTCCGACAGCTCGACGGCCGCCCCGGCGTGGTGGCCGTGTACGCCGACGACAGGGCCGCGACCGCAGCCCTGGCCGAGGTCGCCGATCTCGAGCGGGTGCTCGTGGTCGCCGACGACATCGACCAGCTCGAGCCGTCGCACCTCGGGCTCGCCGCCCTCGTCGCCGCCCCCCACGCCGGCCGCGCCATCGTCGTGGCCGCCACCATCGAGGGGGCGAAGAACCAGGTCAGCGGGTTCCTCCCGGCCCTCCGCCGGCAGCGCTCAGGGATGCTCCTGTGTCCGACGTCGGTGTTCGACGGTGGCGCCCTCGGCGGGGGCAACCTGCCCCGGCACCTGCTGTTCGACCAGCCCGAGGGCCGGGCCGTGCTGTCACTCGGCGGTGACCACGGGATCGTCCAGGTCGGCTTCGCCGGGGGCTGATCCGAGAGGCGCACCGGGGAGGGACAAGAGGGCGCCGAGCCGCACCCACACCGCCAGGCTGCCCTCGTCGCGCAGCAGCATCTCGTCGCCCTCGATCCCGGCGGCGATCCACATCGACCCGCCGGGGCCGCCGTCGACGACCGTGAGCCCCTCGCCCGGTGTGGTCCCCTCCACCCAGCGCAGCGTCCAGACGGTGGCCACCGCGCCCAGCCCGTCGACGGGGCTGCCGGCGACGACCGCGTCGCGAAGCTCCGGCCGGGTGACGACGGCCTGGCCGGTGGTGGGCTCCAGCCGGGGCCCGAGCCCGACGGCGCCGGCGAGGGACGACGGCAGGAGCGCCAGCTCCCCAGCCACCACATCGACGACCTGCCCGGGGTCGGTCTCGACCTGGAGGGCCATCGACGAGCGGTCGGCCCACCCGTCGAACGCGAGGCGGTCGCCGGCCCGCTCGACGAACAGGCGGTAGACCACGGCGGGACGGGCGACGAGATCGCGGAGCCGACGCCGGCCGTCGGGGTCGAGATCGACGCGCCACCCCTCGCCGTCGAGGTCGAGGAGCTGGCGTCGCGAGACCCGGAGACCGGGCACGGGGGGCACCGACGGGTCAGCCGGCGAGTCGGACCGAGGCCAGGACGGGATCGATCCGGGGGGCCGTATCGGCGAGGTGGGCGGTCGTCACCGTGGCCGTGAGCACCACCGGCACCCCTCCTGCCCCGCGGACGATGTGGCGGTTCACGGTGAG
>DATHEV010000367.1:0-3336 GCA_035318405.1 Iamia sp. | reverse complement strand
AGATGCGCCTCGACTTCAAGTGCGACGCCCGCCTCCCCCTGCGCCAGGAGCGGGAGATCTTCCGCATCGCCCAGGAGGCCCTGGCCAACGTCGAGCGCCACAGCGGGGCCGACCGCTGCCTGGTGCGCTGGTGGTGCGAGGAGACGGGCGCCCTGCTCGAGGTGCGCGACGACGGGCGTGGCTTCGCCTCCGGTCGTGACGGGCGGCTGGACAGCTACGGCATCCTCGGCATGCGCGAGCGGGCTGCGAGCATCGGTGCCACCCTCGACGTCGACAGCATCGAGGGCGTCGGCTCCACCATCCGCTGCCACCTCCAGGTCACGTCCCCGTAGCGGGCGTGAAGGCCCTGTAGCCTGCGCCACCGATGTCCGTCCGCCTGCTCCTCGCCGACGACCACCCGATGCTGCGCGACGGCCTCCGCCGGTCGCTCACCGAGGAGGGCTTCGACGTCGTGGGCGAGGCCTCCGACGGCTTCGAGGCCATCGACATGGCCGGCGAGCTGCACCCCCAGGTCGTCCTGATGGACGTCACCATGCCCAACTGCGACGGGGTCGAGGCGACCCGGCGCATCCGGGCCACCCTCCCCGACGTGCGCGTCGTGATGCTCACCATGCACGCCGACAAGGACGTCCTCCAGCGGGCCCTCGAGGCCGGGGCGTCGGGCTACCTGGTGAAGGACTGCTCGCTCGACGAGATCGCCGACGCCGTCCGCATGGCCGCCGACGACGCCGCCCTCTCCCCCTCGCTGGCCAGCTCGATGCTGGCCGAGGTCCGCCGGCTCGACACCCACGAGTCCGAGCGGGTGGTCACCAAGCGCGAGGAGGAGGTGCTCCAGCTCATCGCCGACGGGTGCAGCACCGGCGAGGTGGCCGAGCGCCTGTACATCAGCCAGAAGACGGTCAAGAACCACCTGGCGTCGATCTACCAGAAGCTCGATGCCCGCGATCGGACGCAGGCCGTGCTCCAGGCCGTGCGGATGGGCATCATCCACCTCCAGTGAGGTGGGTGGGGCGACCCGAGGGGTCGCTCAGCAGTTGCCGGAGTCGTCGCCCGTCGCGTCGGCGATCTCGGAGCAGGAGTTGGTGACGCTGTTGCCGCTGCTGCCGCCGAAGTAGGTCAGCGCGCCGAAGCACACGAGCGCGATGAGGGCCAGGAGCAGGCAGTACTCGATCAGGCTCGCCCCCCGATCCTCGCGGACGAGGCGCTGGCCGAAGCGGCGCAGGTTCTCGGTCATGGCAGCGGTCCTTCCGAGGGCGATGCCAGTCCATCGGCCACGCCGAGTGAACATCCATGGGCCAGACGGCCCAATCCCCACTTACCGTGAGGAGGTGGGCGTCAGAACCACCCACGGCGCGTCCCGGTGGACGACCTGCCAGCCCGGATCGTCGAGCAACGCCCGGCCCAGCGGCGTGTCGGCCTCCCACAGCACCGCCGTCGCCCCCCGGCGCTCGAGGACCTCGTCCCACCCGGGCTCGGCGTCGTGCAGGGTCAGGTAGTCGTCGATGACCGCCACCGGGTACATGTCGACCCGGTCGTCGAAGAACACCCGGGCCTCACGGCCGGCTTGCAGCTCGCGGAGGTTGCCGACGAAGTCGGGGGCGACGACCCGGCTGTCCGGGCCCCAGAGGCCCTCGTCCTCCATCCACACCGAGGCCGCCTCGGGGTAGGCGTCCAGGGAGACGTGGGGGCCCTTCAGCCCGACCACGGCGAACAGGACGGTGAGGGCGACCACGACGGTGCGGGCCGGGCGGAGGATCGGGCGGCGGACCGACGCCACCGCCGGGCCCACGGCGGGCAGCAGGGACGCGAGCGTCGGCGCCAGCACCAGGAGGAGGACGAGCTGGTTGCGCTGCGACGTCAGGCCCAGGACGCCGAACACGGCCACAGGTAGGGCGAGCCGCCAGCGGAACGGGCGGACCAGCAGCACGACGGCGGCCAGCAGGAGCCCGGCGACGACCCACTGCGACCAGCGGGTGTAGTCGGGCCTCTGCCACTCGACGACGGCCGAGAAGGCCTCCGTCTTGCGCAGCAGGGTGGCCGGGAACAGCAGGATCTTGACGCCGAGCGGGTTCACCACGCCGAGGGCGATGCCGGCGGCGGCCCACAGGCCGACCCGCACCTCACGGCCCCACGACCCCTCGTCGAGCCGGTGCCCGAGGCCGAGCAGGCCGACGAGCACCAGGGCGAAGGGGAACGAGCCGTGGGTGTTGACCCAGATCCACCCGACCGGCACCAGCCAGCGGGGGTCGAGCTGGTCGTCGGCGGCCAGGAGGACGAGCAGGAACCCGAGCATCCCGAACAGCAGCGGGCGGCCGGCGAGCAGCTCGCTGGCGACGAGCATGGTCACCGCGGTGACGCCGAAGCGGACGGCGGCAGAGGGGCTGCGGGCCGTCAGCAGCCAGACGCACACGGCGATGGCGGCGCAGAGGAGGCCGTTGAGGAGGCGGATGCCACCGAAGCCGGCGATGTCGTCGACCCCGGCGTAGATGACCGACGCCAGCCAGCTCTGCACCACCCACGGGTCGCCGTGGGCGGTGAACGAGTAGGGGTCGACCCGGGGGATCCCCCCGCCGTCGAGGATGAGGCGGCCGGTGGCGAGGTGGGTGAAGAAGCTGTTGTCGTGGACCCGGGCGATGCCGGTCAGCAGCCCCATGAGGGCGGCGACGGCACCCAGGACGCTCCCGAGGTCGGGACCGGCCTCGCGCTGCGCCTCCGCCACCTCGGCATCATCGCCGACGGCGCCGGGCGCCTCGACGATGGTGGTGGTGGTGGTGCTCACCGCAGGCTCAGAACGTTTCCATGATGTTGATGACCGCCGGACCCAGCACCACGATGAACAGGGCCGGGAACACGCAGAACACCATGGGGATGAGCATCTTGACCGGGGCCTTCTGGGCCTTCTCCTCGGCCAGCTGCTTGCGCTTGAGCCGCATCTCCTCGGCCTGGGCCCGCAGGACGCGGCCGATGGAGACGCCGAAGGTGTCGGCCTGGATGATGGCCAGCACGAACGACCGGAGCTCGGGCACGTTGACCCGCTTCTCCATGTTGCGCATGGCATCGACCCGCGAGGCGCCGGCGCGGACCTCGCCCAGCATGCGGGCGAACTCGTCGGTGAGCGAGCCGGGCACGGACTGGACGCAGCGGTCGAGCGCCTGCTCGAAGCCGAGGCCGGCCTCGACCGAGATGACCAGCAGGTCGAGGACGTCGGGCAGCTTGATCCGGATCTCGTTCATGCGCTCTTCGACCCGGCGGTTGAGCATGATCCCGGGGCCCATGGTGAACAGGACGCAGCCCACGGCGGCGCACATGTACATGAGCTTGCCGCCCGGGGCCCAG
>DATHEV010000366.1:0-3636 GCA_035318405.1 Iamia sp. | reverse complement strand
GAACCGGGATCCGCCGAAGCGCTCGCCTCCCGTGAGCTCGCCCGGGACCGTCTCGGTCACAGGGCCACCCATGATCGCCTCGACCCGGTCCTCGGGCACCAGGGTGCAGATGTCCGGCAGCGCGAGGCGCGACGCGGACGTGTCCTCCTCGGCCGCGGAGGTGCCCGGGTCCCCGGTGTCGTCGATGTCCTGCCCGAACATGTCGGTGGTCTTCTCGGCGGCGTCGGCGCCGCTGCAGGCGAGGAGCGCCAACGGCAGCAGCAGGCACGCGGCCAGGCCGCGGACCGATCGGGTGTGCATGGGTCCTCCCGTCCGGCGCCCCGCTGGCGCCGTCGGAGAGGCCTAGGACGCGAGGGGCGGGGTCGAGCGATTGACCCAGCTGGCATCGGCGGACCGGGGCGTCTCGACCCGGACCCCGTCGAGACGGGCGAGGTCGTCGGCGGTGAGCTCGACGGCCGCCGCCCCCACGTTCTGCTCCAGGTACGACACCCGCTTGGTGCCGGGGATGGGCACGACGTCGTCGCCCTGGGCCAGCACCCACGCCAGCGCGACCTGGCCGGCGGTGCAATCGTGGGCGGCGGCGATCTCCTCGACCAGGGCCACGACCGAGCGGTTGGCGTCGAGGGCCTCGTCGGTGAAGCGGGCCTGGCCGCGCCGGAAGTCGCCGGGCGCCAGCTCGTCACGGCTGCCGATCGCCCCGGTGAGATAGCCCCGGCCGAGCGGGCTGTAGGGCACCAGGCCGATGCCCAGCTCGCGGCAGGTGTCGAGGATCTCGCCCTCGATGTCGCGGCTCCAGATGGAGTACTCGGTCTGGAGGGCGGCGATGGGGTGGGTGGCGTGGGCCCGGCGGAGGGTGTCGGGCGACGCCTCGGACAGCCCCAGGTGGCGGACCTTGCCCGCTGTGACCAGCTCGGCCATGGCGCCGACGGTCTCCTCGATGGGGATGGAGGTGTCCGGCCGGTGCAGGTAGTAGAGGTCCACGTGGCCGACGCCGAGGCGGCCCAGCGAGGCGTCGATCGCCTCCCGGCAGTAGGCGGGCGAGCCGTCGACGTCCATGACGACCTTGTCGCCCTCGATGTGGGGCCGGATGCCGAACTTGGTGGCCAGGACGACCTGGTCGCGTCGGTCGGCGATGGCCTGGCCCACGACCTCCTCGGAGGTGTGGGGGCCGTAGACGTCGGCGGTGTCGAGCAGGGTGACGCCGAGGTCGAGGGCGCGGCCGATGACCTCGTCGGGCGCGGTCGCCTCGAAGTCGCCGTAGATCGGGCTGAAGCTCATGCAGCCCAGGCCGACGGCGCCGACCTCGAGGCCGGACCGCCCGAGGGCGCGGGTGGGGATCGGCGTCTCGCTCATGCTCCGCAGCTCCCGGCCGAGCCCAGGGTTCCCCCATAGATCTCGATCTTCATCTCGATGATGGCGAGGGCCTCGTCCAGCTCGGTCCGCCGGGCGAGCACGGCGTCGCGGTGAGCCTCCATGATCTCCAACCGCTGGCGCTCGGTGGCGGGGCCCTCCTCGACCAGGGCGACGTAGCGCTGGAGCACCCGGATGGGCATCTCCGACTGGCGCATCCGGGTGATGAACACGACCCGCCCGACGTCCACCTCGCGGTAGCGCCGCCGGCCGCCGCGGTCGCGGGGTGGCGCCAGGAGGCCCTCCTTCTCGTAGTAGCGGAGGGTGTCGTGGCTGACGCCGGTGCGGTCGACCACCTCGGCGATGCTGAGGGTCGGCTCGTCGAGCGTCTCGACGGCGACCAGGGTGTCGGTGACGGTCATCGGAGACGACCGTAGAACCTGGAGGGCACTCCAGGTCAAGGGCGGACTTCGTCCACCGCTTGACCTGCACCGCACCCATGGTCGTCGTTGGTGGGGGAACGTTCTCTCGTCACTGCCGATCTCTGCGCTCGCTGGCGCTCGCTCCGAGACAGCCAGCCGTCCCTTCCGCTCTGGGCGCCTCGTTCCTCGGCGCCGGGCCGCTCGGGCCCTGCCACCCGCCGGGCCGGGGCGCCTGACCTGGTCCGGGGTTCTCAGCCTCTGGGTGGTCGCGATGAGCGACGATGGCGGGATGAGCGAGTCGATCTCTGGGAACCGGATGCACTGGAACGACACGGCCCACCACTGGGTCGACCCGGGGCGTCGCAGCTGGTCGACCGACGTGGTCACGTGGGGCACCTTCGGCGTCCCCGAGGCGGAGGTCGGGGCGCTGCCCGACGTGGCCGGCCGGGACGTGGTCGAGATCGGGTGCGGCACCGGGTACGTCGCGGCCTGGCTGGCCCGGCGGGGCGCGGCGTCGGTGGTCGGCATCGACCCCACCGAGGGCCAGCTGGCCACCGCCCGCCGCTTCCAGGCCGAGTTCGACCTGCCGTTTCCCCTGGTCCAGGCGGCGGGCGAGGCCGTGCCCCTCCGATCTGGCTCCTTCGATCTGGCCGTGTCGGAGTACGGCGCCGCCATCTGGGCCGATCCGCACCGGTGGCTGCCCGAGGCGGCCCGCCTGCTGCGGCCCGGCGGCGAGCTGGTGTTCCTCGGCAGCTCGGTGGCGTTCATGCTCTGCTGCCGCGACGACGACACGCCGCCCACGGCCGAGATGCAACGGCCCCAGCGGGGCATGGGCCGGTTCACCTGGCCCGAGGACCCGTCGGTCGAGTTCCACCTCTCGCACGGCGACATGCTCCGCCTGCTCCGGGCCAGCGGGTTCGAGGTCCTCGACCTGATCGAGGTCTACGCCCCCACCGACGCCGCCGACGCCACCCTTTGCAGCGGCGAGGTCGAGTTCGTGTCGGCTGCGTGGGCCCAGCGCTGGCCGGTCGAGGAGATCTGGCGCGCCCGCCGGGTGGGCTGAAGGGGGTGGCCGCCCCGTCCGACAGATGATGAGGTGCATCGAGGTGCACTGTGGGGTACCACGCTCCCATGGCTGGAGAGACGTGCGCTCACCCGGACCGCCTGGAGATCTCGGCCGGCGTGTTCCGGGTCCTCGGTGGCGATGTCGACGACGGGTCGGAGGTCGACGCGGGCGCCGTCGACGTGCTCGATGACCTGCTGACGCCCGACATCGTCGAGGCCACCCGCCACCTCGTGGACCAGGTCCGGCGGACCGGCGACGGGGTGGGTGAAGGGCTGGGGGTGGTGGCGACCGACCTCGAGGCGTGGGCGCGCAGCTTCGCCAACGCCGACTCGTGAGCATCGACATGGGGGAGGTCGAGCGTCTCGACGGCTCGGTGGCCGCCGGGTTGGCCACCTCCCTGGCCCAGCGGGCCGAGGCCCTGGCGGCCATCGGCTCCCGCCTCGGCGTCGAGCACGAGAGCGTCTGCTCGCCCGACGGGTCCTCCTTCGCCGGGCCCCACGCCGAGCGGTTCACCGGCTACGTCACGGCCGAGCGGCCGACCGTGGGCCGGATGGCCGGCGCCCTGGCCGACGCCGCCGTCCTGCTCCAGCAGGCCGGCACGATCGTCGAGGAGTACGAGCGGGAGCGCATCCGTCAGGAGGTCATCGCCAGCGAGGCCGACGACGCTCCGATCTTCGGCGACTGGCTCGGCAGCATCGTGGCCGCGCGGCGGGGTGACGAGCTGCTGGGCCGCATGCGGTCCGACGGCCGTCTGGTGCGCATCGCCGCCGACCTGAGCGCCCTCGGCGACGGGTTGGG
>DATHEV010000365.1:0-3716 GCA_035318405.1 Iamia sp. | reverse complement strand
CGACCGCGCTCCTCTTCTCCGCCGACGTCGTGGCCCCCGTCGAGGCCGACGCCGACGGTCTCGTCGCCGTGCCCGACGGTCCCGGCCTGGCCCCGTCCCCCGACCCCGACCGTCTGGCCGAGCTGACGATCGACGGCTGGAACGCCGAGCGATGAGCGCCGACCTGCCCCCCGATCCCGAACTCGGTGGGGTAGGTGCCCAGAAACGGGCACCTACCCCACCGAGTTCGCAGGGGGTGCGGGGGACGCGGGGGAGCGGCGGGGAGTGGAACGTCGAGGTGGCGCGGGGGTCGGCGGCGGGGTTCCACGGGCGCGACGTCGAGCCGGGGGGCGGTCGCCAGGTGTGGGTCCAGCAGGTCGACCGGCCCGCCCTCGTCCTGGGCAGCACCCAACCCGACGCCCTGGTCGACCCGGCGGCCGCGGCGACCGCCGGGGTGGAGGTGGTGCGGCGCCGGAGCGGCGGCGGGGCCGTGCTGGTGGAGCCCGGTGGGACGGTGTGGGTGGATGTGGTGGTGCCGCCCGGCGACCCGCTCTGGGACGACGACGTGGGGCGGGCGACGCACTGGGTGGGGGAGGCGTGGGCCGCCGCCCTGGCTCGGTGCGGGGTCGTCGGTGCGACCGTCCACCGGGGTGGGCTGGTGACGACGCCCTGGTCACGGTGGGTGTGCTTCGCCGGGCTGGGCCCGGGCGAGATCACCGTGGCCGGCCGCAAGGTGGTGGGCGTGGCCCAGCGCCGCACCCGCCACGGGGCCCGGTTCCAGGGCGCGGCCCTGCTGCGCTGGGACCCGGCGGCGCTGGTGGCCCTGCTCCGGCTCTCCGACGAGGAGCGGGAGGAGGCCGTGGCCGATGTCGCCGACCGGGCCGCATCTGTCGCCGTGACCGAGGATGCGCTGGTCACGGCGCTGCTGGACGTCCTGCCGACCTGAGCGCGGCGGCGGGGAGACGTCAGCTCCCGGCCCGAGGACGGGGTTGTCTCTGAACACACGTTCGCCTATGATGTGGAGGCAAGTGGGGAACAATCCCACGAAAGAATGGCGTTGTGGGTTGACGGTCACCCACAGTGGGGCGTACGGTCGCCGCCCATGGGGCAGGACGCAACGACGCAGGTGGGCGAGGTGGGCACGACGGGTGCCCTCGTCGCGCCCGCCGCGGCGCCGCCCCGGGCCCGGTTCACCTGGGAGTACCGCAACGGCGTCGACGCCAAGTCGCGGGTGGTCCTGCCGGCGCCCTACCGGCCCGCCTTCGCCGACGGTGGCTACCTGACCGTCTGGCAGGACCGCTGCCTGGCCGCCATGCCGGCGGCCGAGTTCGACGCCTACGTCACCCACCTCGAGGGTGCCCTCGCCGGCAGCCACGAGGTCGAGCCCGAGGCCATCCTCCGCGAGCTGTGGCGCACCACGCTCGACTTCCGTCTCGACATCCAGGGCCGTCTCTCGCTGGCCGAGCCGCTGCGCCAGGCCGTGGGCCTCGGCCGCGAGATCCGCTTCGTCGGCTTCGGTCGCCGGGTCGAGCTGTGGCCGGCCGAGGTCACCGCCGAGCAGGAGGCCGAGCGCGACGACCACCGCGCCACCATCTCGCTCCTCCAGAGCTCCTACGACGTCCCCCGGCAGGGGAGCTAGGGAGATGGCCCTCACCATGGCTGCGCCACCGCCACCACCCGCCCCCGAGGGGCCGCGCGCCCACGTCCCCGTCCTGGCCGACGAGGTCCTCGCCGTCCTCGGTTCCGCCCCGTCGGGCACCTACGTCGACCTGACCCTCGGCCTCGGTGGCCACGCCGCCCTGCTGCTCGACGCCCACCCCGGCCTCCGGCTGCTGGGCATCGACCGGGACCGCGAGGCGCTCGCCGTCGCCGCCGAGCGCCTGACCCCGTTCGGCGACCGGGTCTCGCTCCACCACGCCCGCTCCGACGAGCTGGCGGACGTCGTCGCCGCCGCCGGCATCGACGACGTCACCGCCATCCTCGCCGACCTGGGCGTGTCGTCGCCGCAGATCGACCAGGCCCGCCGGGGCTTCAGCTACCGCACGGACCGCGACGGCCCCCTCGACATGCGGATGGACCAGAGCCGGGGCCGCACGGCGGCCGAGCTGCTGGCCGACATCGACGAGGACTCACTGGCCCGGGCGCTCCGCGAGCTGGGCGACGAGCCCTTCGCCCGCCGGATCGCCCGTCGCATCGTCGACGACGAGCCCACCACCACCGCCGCCCTGGCCGAGTCGGTGCGGGCCTCGGTGCCTGCCGCCCGCCGCCGCAGCGGTGACCCGGCCAAGCGCGTCTTCCAGACGCTCCGCATCCTCGTCAACGACGAGATCGGCACCCTCGACCGCACCCTCGACGTCGCCCTCGACGTCCTCCGCCCCGGCGGCCGCTTCGCCGTCATCGCCTTCCACTCGGTCGAGGACCGGATGGTCAAGACCCGCTTCCGGGCCGCCGCCGACGGTGCCTGCACCTGCCCGCCGGGCCTGCCCTGCGTGTGCGGGGCGACCCCGACCGTCCGCCTCCTCCAGCGCAAGGCGTGGGTGGCGTCGCCCGAGGAGGCGGCGGCCAACCCCCGCTCGTCGAGCGCCCGCCTCCGGGCCGTCGAGGCCCTCCCCGTCCTGCCGTTCGATCCACCCGACCCCCGCTGACCCGAGATCCCTGCCATGGCCGCCACGCGCACCGCACTCGCCCCCCTCCCGTCGCCTCGCTCCTCGGCTGCCCTGCGGGCGCCGCGGACGATCGAGGTCGACGCCCCGACCCGTCCCGACCTCCGCGTCGTCCCGCCCCGCCGGCCCACCGGCGCCATCGTGGTGGCGTCGCTCGTCGTGGTGTTCGGGGTCCTCCTGGCCACCGCCGCCCTCAACACCATGCTGGTGTCGGGTCAGCGCGACCTCGACCGCATCGAGGCCGAGATCCGCCAGGGCGAGCAGCGCAACCAGGCCCTCGCCCTCCAGGAGGCCGAGATGGAGTCGCCCGAGCGGATCGTGGAGGCCGCCGAGGCGCAGGGGATGGTCGAGCCCGAGGTGGTCATCTGGCTGACCCCGCGGGTCGATGGTGGCAGCGACGCCATGACCGCGCCGAGCGACGCGGCCGGCGACGTCCGGGCCGCCGACGACACCGGCGACGACGAGGTGATCCAAGGGGACGGCGACGAGCGCGCCGACGGTGGGCCGGACGGAAGCGGAGGATGAGCGGACGCCCGCCGGTCACCGGTGCCTACGAGGCCTACCGCCGCGAGCGCTCGGCCCCGTCCCCCTCCCGCTCCCGCCGCTCCGTCGGCGAGTCCCGATCCCGCACCGCCCCCGCCGCCGCCCGCACCGCGAGCCGGCCGGCGACCCGATCCCGCCGATCCTCCGAGCCCCGCCGGGCGACGCCGGCCCCGACCCGTCGCCTGGCGCCGGGCCCGGAGGAGAGGCGCGCCCCGTCCGCCGGACGGGCCCCCGCGGCCCGCACCGTGTCGGCGGCCATCGGCCGTCACCCGTCCCAGCGCCCCACGAGGGCGCCGGCCCGGCCGACCCCGCCCCACGTCCTGCGGCGCCGGCTGGCGGCCATCCCGATCCTCGCCGTCCTCCTGTTCGCAGCCGTCGCCTACAAGCTGGTCGACGTCCAGCTGCGGAACCCCGACGACTACCTCCGCCAGGGCCAGCACCAGCGCGACGGCCGCACCGTGCTGGTCGCCGGGCGGGGCGCCATCCTCGATCGCAACGGCCAGGCCCTGGCCCTCTCGGTGCCCCGCCAGA
>DATHEV010000364.1:0-2178 GCA_035318405.1 Iamia sp. | reverse complement strand
CCGCGGCTGCCGCTACCCCGGCTGCGACCGACCCGCCCACACCACCGACGGCCACCACATCCAGCACTGGATCGACCACGGCCAAACCGCCCCCGACAACCTCGTGCTCCTGTGCCGACGCCACCACCAGGTCATCCACCGGCCCGGCTGGACCATCACCCTCCAACCCGACGCCACCATCACCGTCACCACCCCCGACGGACGACGACGAACATCCCACCCACCCGACCCGGCGATCCTCGCCGCCTGATTCAGAGGGCGTGTGGCGCGGATGGGGGGGTGGGGGGTCTCGTGGGGTGAGACCATGGGCGAGATCGGCGTGGAGATGAGCTTCGAAGGGTTCGTGGCCGAGGTGGAGCCGCGGCTGCGGCGGGCCCTGGCCGGTCACGTCCCGCTCGACGTCGTGCCCGATGCCGTGGGCGAGGCCCTGGCCTACGCCTGGCAGCACTGGGACCGGGTGCAGGCGCTGGACAACCCGGCCGGCTACCTCTTCCGGGTGGGCCAGAGCCGGTCCCGGCGTCGGCGCGAGGGGCTGCCGCCGGGGCCCGACCCGGCCCGGCTGCCCGAGGTCGAGCCCGCCCTCGGCCCGGCGCTCCGGGCCCTGGCCCCGCAGCAGCGCTCGGCCGTGTGGCTCGTCCACGCCTGCGGGTGGACCTACGCCGAGACGGCGTCGGCCCTCGGCATCAGCGCCTCGGCCGTCGGCACCCACCTCACCCGCGGTCTCGCCCACCTCCGCACCAGCCTCGGAGCCGAGCCGCCAGGCGAGGCGACCCAGAAGCACAGTGCGCTGCTCTCCGAGGCTCCGCCGAGGAGAAGGTCCGCGCGACCCGGCCCCACCCCCGAGACCCCCTAGAGCGATCGATGCCTGACGCCACGACCACCGACGACGAGCTGGCCGCCCAGCTCCGGGCCTGGGCCGACGACCTGGCCGACCAGATCCCGTCCGCCGTCGCCCCGACGAGCGCGGCGACGGGCGCGGCGAGGCCCGGGCGGCGCCCCCGCCTCCTGGCCCTGGCCGCCGTCTCGCTGGTGGCGGTCGGCCTGGCCGCGGTCGGCCTCTGGGTCGCCGCCGCCGACGGGCCCGGCGAGGACGTCCGCGCCGGGACGACGACCAGCACGACGACCAGCACGACGGCCGTGCCGGACGTCCCCCTCGTCGGCACCAGCTGGTGGCTCGAGACGATCGAGCTCGACGGTGAGGCCCAGGAGCTGGTCCCCCGCACCCCGTTCCTGAACGTCGGCCCCTGCGACCCCGACGCCGATTGCGCGGGAGGCGACGCCATCACCGGCTACGACGGGTGCAACCGATTCGGCGGGACGGTCGAGATCGGCTCCGAGAGCCTGGTCGTCGGGCCGGTGGAGGGGACGCAGATGGAGTGCGGTGGCGAGATGGACACGCTGATCGCCGAGGTGACCCGCGACGAGGTCGCCTTCGACGTGGAGGGCGACCGCCTCACGCTTCGGCGGAACGCCGTCGTCGCCACCTTCCGGGCCGGCGACGGGCGCCACCCCCCGCGGCTCGACGGGGCGACCGTGTTCACCATCCCCGGCCTGGATCCCCGCCACCGGTTGACCTGGCGGGAGGTCGAGGGCGGGGCCGTCGAGCTCCGGGCCGACCTGTTCGACATGAACACGCCGGAGGTGCTGACGGTCGAGCTGGGCACCGCCCGGGGCGAGATGGCGGCGGTGGCCCCGGCGAGCCGGCGTCCCTCGATCGTGTTCGGGCTCGTCGACGCCCGCGCCACCCTGGTGACCTTCGATCGCCAGGAGGGTGGCGATCCCTCGGCCCCCACCGTGGCTCTCACCAACCGCGACGACGTGCGGGCCTTCGCCATCGTCGTCCCCGGGGTCGCCGGCCCGTGGGATCTGACGGCCACCGACGCCGACGGCACGACCGTGGCGACCTACGAGCCGCCGCCCCGCTAGCCCAACCGTGTTGCGGTCGGGGCCGTTGCGCCATCATGATCGACCCCACACGCCGCGGTAGCTCAGTTGGTTAGAGCGCCTGATTGTGGATCAGGAGGTCAGGGGTTCAAATCTCCTCCGCGGTACCAATGCGTCGACTCGTCGTCCTCGTGGCCGTCCTTCTGCTGGTGATCGGCGCCGCGTGCACCGACGACGGCACTGCCGACGCCGCCACCGACGAGACGACGGCGCCGGCCGACGAGACGACCGAGC
>DATHEV010000363.1:0-4414 GCA_035318405.1 Iamia sp. | reverse complement strand
CGAGGAAGGAGGCGCTGTTCCACAGCGTCAGCAGCCGGCGCTTGATGTCGCCCGCGGGGCCGAAGCCGAACAGCAGGTTCTGGTTGGGCGGCTGGGCGCAGTACTGCCACCGCATCACGTCGGCGCCCATCCGCGCGAAGGCCTCCGGCGCGTCGATCATGTTGCCCCAGGAGCCGTGCATCTCCCGGCCCTGCTCGTCGAGCATCTTCTCGTAGCCGAGGACCTTCTGGTACGGGGCCTTCCCGGTCAGCACCACCGACATGAAGAGCTGCGAGTAGAACCACAGCCGGATCTGCTCGCGCATCTCCGAGACCCAGTCGGCCGGGAACCACCTCTCCCAGTCGGCGTGGTCGGGCAGGTCGGCCGTCGTCAGCCCCTTGGCCGCCCCGGTGCCGTACCCCGCGTCGATCCACTCCGGGTTCTCCCACCCGAGGGTGGAGAAGGGGACGATTCCGGCGTCGAGCCAGACGTCGCCCACCTCGGTGACCCGGGTGACGACGTCGCCGCACTCGACGCAGCGGATGCGGACGTCGTCGATCCAGGGACGGCGCAGCTCTTCGAGCCCGTCGAGGCTGTCGACGGCCCGCTCGGCCAGCTCCTCCTTCGACCCGATGACGGTGATGTGCCCGCAGGTACAGGGGTAGAAGGGCAGCGGCAGGCCGTAGTAGCGGCGGCGGGAGATGTTCCAGTCGCCCATGTTCACGAGCCAGTCGTCCATGCGCTTGCCCATGTAGGCGGGCGTCCACTCGACGCTGGCATTGGCGTCGCGGAGCGACTGGCGCAGCTCGTCGTCGACCCGGATGAACCAGTCGTCGGAGATGCGGAAGATCAGCGGGGTGTGGCACCGCCAGCACTCGGGATAGCGGTGCTCGATGGTGCCGGCCTCGACCAGGCGGCCCCGCTCGCGGACGTCGGCGATGATCTCGTCGGCGGCGGCGCGGGCGCCCTTGCCGGCCAGCCAGCCGAAGTCGTCGTAGAACAGGCCCGACTCGTCGACGGGGGTGATCACGGGGAGGCCGTGGACCTGGCTGAGCCCGAAGTCCTCGGTGCCGCAGCCGGGGGCGATGTGGACGATGCCGGTGCCGTCGTCCATCGAGACCTCGTCCCACGGGATGACGCGGTGCTCGACGGCCTTCTCGGCCCGGAGGTCGTCGTAGGGGCCCTCGTAGCGCCAGCCGACCATGTCGGCGCCGGTGACGATCTCGTCGAACTGCTCGTCCTCGCCGCCCCAGCGCTCGACGGCGCGCCACTCGCCGTCCTTGAGCCCGTAGCGCTGGTCGGGGGCGACCGCGGCGGCGACGTTGGCGGGCAGGGTCCACGGCGTGGTGGTCCAGACGACGACGGCCTCGCCGGGCCGGTCGAGCAGCGGGAACCGCACGAAGAGCGACGGGTCCTCCTGGTCGATGTAGCTGCCGACCAGCTCGTGGGCGCTGATGGAGGTGCCGCAGCGCGGGCACCACTCGGTGGACCGGTGGCCGCGGTACAGGCGGCCCTGGCCCTCGACCTCCTTGAGGAAGCGCCAGATGTAGGAGATGTTGGTGTCGCTGAACGTGAAGTAGCTGTTCTCCCAGTCCATCCACTGGCCCAGGCGGACCGAGCCGCGGGTCAGGTCGTCGGAGTAGCGCTCGACGACGGCCCGGCAGCGGCGGGCGAACTCGGCCAGGCCGTACTCCTCGATCTCCCGCTTGGAGTTGAGGCCCAGCTCCTTCTCGACGCCGACCTCGATCCAGAGGCCCTGGCAGTCGAACCCGTTCTGGTAGCGCTGGTGGAAGCCCTGGAGGGCCTTGTACCGCTGGAAGACGTCCTTCAGCGTGCGGCCCCACGCGGTGTGCACCGCCAGCGACTTGTTGGCCGTCACCGGGCCGTCGATGAAGCTGAACCGGGGGCCGTCGGCGTTCTGCGCCCGCAGCGCGTCGAAGGTGCCCTGGGCCTCCCAGAGAGCCAGGATCTGCTGCTCGATCGAGGGGTGATCGGGCTTGTCCGGCAGCGGGTCGAACATGGCTTCCGACGCTACCGGATCACCTGTTCGGCTCCCCCAGCGCTCAGCCCACCGGTGCCGGTGCCCCAGAGCTGGTCGGCCAGGTCGAGGAGGGAGGCGGCCAGCGGGGCCGCCGGGGGGCCGAGATCGAGGGGTCGGGCGTCGTCGGTGAGGCGGGCCAGCACCACGCCACCGGTGGCCGCCTCGCCCACCCGCAGCAGGCCGTGGGACTCCTCGTCGGGCCGGGCGGGGCGGGCCGTACGCCCCTCGACCACGACGGCGACGCTCGCCGGCCCGCCGGCAGGCGGGGCGTCGAGGATCCGGGCGACGCGAACGCAGCGCACGGCCTCGGCCGCCGGGCGGTAGGCGGCCTCGACGGCCGCGGCGGTGTACGTGGCGTCGTCGATCCGCTCGAGGAGCGCCACCTGGAGGAGGGCCACGCTGGGCTCGTCGCCGCCGGTCGGCTGGGTGGCGAACCCGCCCGACAGGCGGGTGTTCACCTCGGTGGCGAGCCAGCCGTCGGGCGTGACGATCCCGTCGATGGCGAACCCACCCCGGTGGTCGACCCGCCGCCGCAGCTCCTCCCCCACCCGGCGGGCCGCCGCCTCCATCTCGTCCCGGACGGCGGCCGGCGGGTCGTACACGGTCGAGAGGCCGGAGTAGACGAGACGCCGGCCGCGGCGCAGCGTGATGTTCTCGACGGGGCGGAGCACGGCCACGCCGTCCCCGGTGACCAGGGCGCCGATGCTGCACGGCGTGCCCTCGACGAACGGGGCGACGCGGACGAGGCCCAGGCCGGGACCGCGGGCACCCTCGAAGGCGCCGACGAGCTCGTTGGCCATCTCGCGGGCGTCGCCGACGCCCACCCAGCGGACGCCGTCGGCCCCGCCGTTGCGCCCGCCGGCGGAGATCACGACCCCCTGCTGCCGACCCTGCTCCAGCCGGGCTGCGGCAGGGGTCGCCTCGCCGGGCCGGACGACCTCGTGCGGAGGGGTGGCCACACCGGCGGCGTCGAGCAGCTCGTCGACGGTGGCCTTGTCCTCCAGGTCGGCCGACGCCACGCGCCGATGGCCGGCGATCGGTCGCCCCCCGACCTCGGGCGCGGTGGTCAGCGGGTTGCCCAGGACGAGGGCGGTGCGATCGGGGTCCCAGGCGTCGAGGGCGGCGTGGTGCTCGGGCGTCATCCGCTCGACCAGCGACTCGAGCGCCAACACCTCCTCGGTCATCGAGCGGACGGTGGCCGGCACGACGACGGCCTCGATGCCCGCCGGCCAGTCGCCGGTCCCCTCGGTCCCGCCCAGCACGAGGATCCGCTCGGCGCCGTGCGCCCGCACGGCGTCGACGGTGGGCTGCATCCCCCGGACGGCGTGGGTGGTGATCACCACGTCCCGCCCCCCGACCAGCCCGTCGATCGGTCCCCTCAGCGTCGCCGCATCCATCGCCCCAGTCTGACCGCCACCCCGGCCCACCCCATCGAACTTTGTGCGACCTTCACCGCTGTACGGCCAACCTCGCACAAAGTTCAGGACCACGAGGTGCCTGGCACCTCGTGGTCCGCTACCAGGAGGTGAGGCCGGCCAGGAAGTCGAGGAGGGTCCGGTTGACCTCGGTGGGCTTCTCCTGCTGCACCCAGTGGCCGGCGTCGGGGACGATGACGGTGCCGCGGTCGTCGGCCAGCCAGCCGTCCTGGGTCGAGGGCGGCGTCATCATCAGCACCGGGTCGAGGGCGCCGCCGACGAAGCGGGCCGGGGGCCGGACCTTCTGTCCGGCGTGGGGCTCCATCAGCTCCCAGTTGCGGTCGAGGTTGCGGTACCAGCTGATGCCACCGGTGAAGCCGGTCCGCCGGAACTCGTCGACATAGTGGGCGATCTCGGCCTCGGTGATCCAGCCGGGGACCTCGGTGACCACCGGCAGGCGCTCGACGAAGCCCCGGCCGTCGTTGGCGAACATGGCCGTCGGGTCGGCCGTGGCCTGGGCGGCCGGCGTGAGGCCCAGCAGCATCCCCCGCAGCGTGCGCTCGGGATCGGCGGCCAGGTCGGCGTCGGCCACGCCCGGCTCCTGGAAGTAGAGCATGTAGAAGAAGGCGTCCCCGAGGAGGTGGCGCATCGCGGCCGTGGGCGGGTGGTCGCCGCGGGGGATGAACGGGACGCTCATCCCGACGACGCCGGCGACCCGCTCGGGCGCCCGCTGGGCCAGGCCCCACACCACCATCGAGCCCCAGTCGTGGCCGATGATCGCCGCCTTCTCCCGCCCGACGTCGTCGATGATGGCGACGAGGTCGTCGGTGAGGTGGGCGATGTCGTAGGCCTCGACGACGGCCGGCTGGCTCGATCGGCCGTAGCCCCGCTGGTCGGGAGCGAGGACGTGGTAGCCGGCCTCGGCCAGGACCGGGATCTGGTGGCGCCACGAGTAGCCCAGCTCGGGGAAGCCGTGGGC
>DATHEV010000362.1:0-6932 GCA_035318405.1 Iamia sp. | reverse complement strand
TCGCCGCTGCCCAGCGGATGCTGGCCGAGGGGCTGGTGGAGGGCACCTCGGGCAACATCTCGGGCCGTCTCCCCGACGGCCTCGTCTGCCTGACACCGTCGTCGGTGGCCTACGACACCATGACCCTCGACGACCTGGTGGTGGTCTCCCTCGACGGCTCGGTCGTGTCGGGCCACCGGTCGCCGACGACCGAGAAGGATCTGCACCTCTCGGCCCTGCGCCGCTACCCCGAGCTGGGCGCGGTGATCCACACCCACGCCGTCTACGCCACCATGTTCGCCCTCGCCCACGAGCCCATCCCGGCCGTGATCGAGGAGGTCGTCGTCTACATCGGTGGCGACGTGCCGTGCTGCGCGTACAAGGGCACCGGCAGCGTCGAGCTGGGCGACGAGGTGGCCGCCCACCTCGTCGACCGGGGTGCCGCCCTGCTGGCCAACCACGGCCTCGTCACCTGTGCCGCCTCGCCGGAGAAGGCCCTGCACAACGCCGCCCTGGTGGAGCGGACGGCCAAGATCGTCTGGGGCGCCCGGGCCATGGGGGCCACGATCCACCCCCTGCCCGAGAAGGTGAACCGGGACATGGCCGGCGTCTACCGCTACATCCGCGACAACCCGTGACGGGCTCCTTCCTGGAGGACGAGCGGCCTCTCGTCGCCGCGGCGCTCGACGCCCAGGTGCCGGGCGCGTCGGAGCTCGGCGCGGTCGAGTACGTCGAGCGCCTCCTCACCGCCCTCGACCACGACCCGCCGCGGATCTGGGCCGGGCCGGACGGGTGGCTGGAGCTCGGTCCCTGGGAACGCCAGGCCTGGGCGGCGCGGATCGCCGAGATGGCGGCCGTGTACCGGCGGGTGGCCGCCGGCACCCCGTCCCCCGGCGACGAGCGCGTGGTCCACGCCCACGCCTGCGAGGCCACCTACGGCGACCCGGCCTACGGCGGCAACCGGGACGGGCGCGGGTGGGAGCGGATCTGCTTCCCCGAGCCGCTCTTCCCGCCGGCTCGGTCGCGCCCGTGAGTGTCCCCGTGACCGACTGCGACGTGGTGATCGTGGGATCGGGACCCGGTGGGGCGACCGTGGCCGAGGTCCTGACCGCGGCGGGGTGGTCGGTGGTGATCCTGGAGAAGGGCCGCAACCACCTCCTCGACCTGGCCCCTCCCCACGAGCCCCTGCGCCACTTCGCCAACGACGAGGTCGGCGTCCACCGTCGCCACCTGCTCGGGCCCGACCCCCTGCTGGAGCCGCGCACGTACCGCCGGAACGAGGCCGACGGCGAGCGCCTCGTCGTCGGCGAGGTGAACAACCTGCCCTCCACGGTCGGCGGGGGCGGGGTGCACGCCGACGCCAAGCTGCCCCGCTTCCGCGAGGAGGACTTCCACCTCCGCTCGGCGCGCGGCCCGGTCGACGATGCCGCCGTCGAGGACTGGCCGGTCCAGTACGACGAGCTCGAACCGCACTACGCCGCGGTCGAGACCGCCTTCGGGGTCGCCGGCGAGGTCGGCACCAACCCCTACGCCGCCCCCCGCCGCGGGCCGTTCCCGATGCCGCCGGGCGCCGACATGCCCATGGCCCTGGTGTCGGCCGCCGCCGCCGAGCGGGCCGGCCTCCACCCCTACCGGGCGCCCACGGGCGTCAACAGCGTCGCCTACGACGGGCGAGCGGCGTGCGTCGACTGCGGGTTCTGCGGGGGCTACGGGTGTCCCGTCCACGCCAAGGGCGACCCGATCGCCTCGCTCCAGCGGGCCCTGCGCTCGGGGCGGGCCGAGGTGCGGCCGGAGGCCCTCGTCACGTCGGTCGTGCTCGACGCCGCGGGGCGGCGGGCGACCGGGGTGCGCTACCTGGACCTCAGCGTCCACCCCGACCCGCCGGTGCGGGAGGTGCGGGCGGCCCGGGCGGTGGTGCTGGCGGCCGGCGCCTTCGAGACCCCCCGGCTGCTGCTGCGCACCGGCCTCGGCGGCGACCTGGTGGGCCGCTTCCTCACCTACCACTTCCAGACGTTCACCATCGGCATATTCCCCGAGGCCACCGGGGGCGAGCGGGGCCGCAGCGTCACCCACCTCCACGACGACCTGATGGTCGACACCCCGGCGCTGCGGGCCGCGGCTCGCGCCGCCGGCCTGCCGTGGGTGCGGGGCGGCACCGTCGAGCACGGTTCCGGCCCCGGCCCGGTCGAGGAGGCCGGCACCTACCCGGCCGGGGCCGCCCACACCGCGGCCATGACCGACAGCGGCCTGCGCCGGAGGCTGTGGGTGTTCACCATGCAGGGCGAGGACCTGCCCCAGGCCGGGAACCGGGTCGATCTCGATCCGTCGGTGCGGGACGCGTGGGGGTTCCCCGCCGGTCGGGTGACCTACGCGCCGCACCGCCACGAGCTGGTGGCGTCGGACCACGCCGGTCCCCTCCACGAGGCGGTCATGACCGACGCCGGGGCCCAGGTCGCCTTCACGGCCACCTCGCCGCCGCAGGGCGATCTCGACCTCCACGCCGTGGCCAACCCGCTGGGCATCGCCCCCGCCAGCCGGCACGTCATGGGCACGGCCCGGATGGGGTCGGACCCGGCCACGTCGGTGGTCTCGGCCGAGCAGCGGCTGTGGGACGTCGACAACGTCCTGGTGTGCGACTCGTCGGTGTTCGTGACCTCGGCCGGCTACAACCCGACGCTGACCCTCGCCGCCCTGGCCCACCGGGCCGCGTCGCTCCTCAGTGGCACCCCCGTCGAACTCGGTGGAGTAGGTGACCGAAACCGGGCACCTACTCCACCGAGTTCGGTCAGAACAGGTACTCGAAGTGCTGGGTCTCCACCATGAGGGGAAGGCGGTAGCCCACGTAGAACGAGTGGAGGCGGAGGGCGCCGACGTACTCCTCGACGCTCGGCTCGACCAGGTCGACCTCGTCGGGCGCCTTCTCCTTCCAGGCCGCGGCCCGGCGGGCGATGTCCTGGAACTCGTCGAGGGTCGCGACCGACAGGCCGAAGTGGTCCATCCGCGGGCCGCGCAGCGGATCCTCGTCGGCGATGAGGAACACGAACTGCTCGTGGGTGTGGGCCCGCAGCACGAGCTGCTCGCGATCCTTGGTGAGCTCGGCGTACTCCTCGAACCCGAACACGTCGCCGTAGAAGCCCTTGATCGCCTCGCGGCCGGCCTCGTCCAGGGCGTCGGGCGGCAGCGACAGGGCGACGTGGTTGAAGCGGGGCGGCTGGGTGAACGTCGGTCCGGTCGGTTCGCTCACGGTCGTACCAGCACCTTCCCGGCCAGGCGGCCGTCGGCGAGGCCGCGCAGGGCCTCGAGGATCCCGTCGAGCGGCACGTCGCCCGGCTCGACCAGGGCGTCGACGGGCAGGGCGCCCGAAGCCAGCAGCTCGAGGGCGCGCTCGAAGCCGTCCTCGTCGTGGTTGTAGGCGCCGGTGACGACCAGCTCGTTGAGCAGGATGCGGTTGGGGTCGAACCGGGGTCGCTCGATCCCGGCCCCGACCAGCACGAGCGTCCCGGCCCGCACCAGCTGGGCCAGCCCGGCCTCCATGGCCTCGGCCCGGCCGGAGCACTCGAACACGACGTCGACGGCGCCGTCGACCACCCGGCCCGGCTCGGCGATGGACGGGACCTCCAGGTCGTCGGGGTGGACGACCTCGGTGGCGCCGGCGGCGCGGGCCAGGTCCTGGCGGCGGGCGCCGGGCTCGGCGCAGACGACGTGGTCGACGCCCCGGGCGCGGAGGGCGGCGATGGTCAGCGAGCCGATGGGCCCGGCGCCCAGGACGAGCGCCCGCTGGCCCGGCGTGATGCCGGACAGGGTGAGGGCGTGCAGCGCCACCGCCAGCGGCTCGGCCAGGGCGGCGGCGCGGGGATCGAGGCCCTCGGGCAGGGGCAGGAGGCTGTCGGCCGGCGTGGCCTTGTAGGTCGCGAAGGCGCCCTGGCCGGGCGACGCGTCGCTGGGCTCGTCGCGGTGCTCGCACAGCGACGGGCGGCCGGCCCGGCAGGTCTCGCACCGGCCGCAGCGATCCACCGGCCCGCCCACCACCGGGTCGCCGACGCGCCACTGCTCGACGTCCGGCCCCACCGCCGCGACCCGCCCGATCCACTCGTGGCCCGGCCAGCTCCCGGGCGTGCCCCAGCCCTCGAGCACCAGGTGGATGTCGGTGCCGCACACCCCGCAGAGGTCGACGGCCACCAGCACGTCGCCGGCCCCGAGGGTCGGCACCGGCACCTCCTCGACCTCGAGCCGCCCCGCCCCCTTCAGCACCGCCGCCGTCATCACCCCCGGCACGTCCTCCACGCCCCGAACCCTACCTGACACCACTGTCAGATGGGTGCGCCTCGGGTTGACGCTGGCCGGTCATCCTGTAGCGTTTGCAGCGGAGGCTTTGCCGGCATTGCCGGCATTGCCTTTTCTATTTGCGGCGTTCTCGCTCGCGCTGTGTCCGAAGGTCGTCGATGATGGCGATGCTCCAGATGGCGAAGTCGGGCTGGTCGCCCATGTCCCGCATGGGCGCGGTAGCGCATCTCGGAGACGATCCGGCCGAGTGGGTCGAGTTCGCGCCGCGCCGGGAGGTCTGCTCGCCCAGCGATTCTGAAGTTCCAGCTGAGGACGTAGGCGACCAGGTCAGCGAGCTGGATGCCCGTGGTCAGGTCGCTGTGTACGAAGAACGGCTCTGGGATGATCCAGGCGGCCCGGCGCCTGCCCTTGAGCGTCCTTCGGAAGTACTCGCTCATCTGGTCGACCAGCAGGTGGCTTCTCGACCTCTCCAGTTCGTCGAAGACGACGATGCCGAGTTGGTCACCACCTGCGTCGTCCTCGAGAAAGTAGGAGAATCGCTCGAACAGGTACGCGTAGTCCTTCCGCAGGCCCGGCATCTTCGAGCGAGGCGCTGTCCGAGGCACCATCGACGCGAACACGCGGACGCGCGACTCCGCGCACGCCTGGAGGACCGCCTCGGCGAAGGCGACCTTCGCCTGCCCGAGCGCCGCCATCATCGGACCGGTGGCTTGCTCTCCGTTCGCCAGGCACTCCCTGGCCAGCTCACGCCGCTCGTCGGGAGTGAAAGGTGGGTGCCACTGGGACTGGCGGAAGGTCTTGGTCTTGAGGATCTTCTTTGCCTTGAGCTCGCGGTCGCCGCGGCTGTAGCGGACCCCGAAGTGGTCGAGCTCGAGTCGCACGACCTCTTCGATCAGTGGCCAGAGATCTGAGTCCCTGATGGCGACGCCCGCCAAGACCTCGTAGGGAGACGCACCCTGGTCCTGGCCCGATTCGTCGACGAAGAGGAGGTAGGCCATGCGGCGCCCCTCAGATGTGCCGGATCGACTGGAGCGTCTGACCCGTCGCGGAGACGATCCAGAACCCCCAGCCGTTCCGATGAGGGTTGACCGCGGGGTTGATCGCAGACACGACGGCCCGCGCCGCGGGGCTGGGAGACCCGAACTCTTGCCCGGCCAGGGCGCCCGAGGCGATGGTGATGACCCCAGCACTGCGGTCGTAGACCGCGTCGACACGCTGCCGCCGGTACATGGCGTGGATCGGCACCTCGTCGTTGCCAACATCTGCAACCGGCGAGGTGGCGGCCAGGCGTCGGAGGAGCTCAGCGACCGCTCCTCCCTCGGTGGTCGACAGTGCTGCAGCCACCAGGCGGAGGCTCTGGTGGGTCGTGTCGTCCAGCTCGATGATTCCCATGGCTCCCTTACCTGAAGTTTCCGGGAAACTTTGGAGCACGAGTCGCCGCGTGTCAAGGCCAAGCCCCGAATGGGGTCAGCGGGTCAGGGCCTGGGTGGTGAGGGTGCGGAAGTGGTGGTAGCGGGGCTCCGCGGCGGCGGACCAGTGGGGGTCGGGGTCGACGGTGCGGGCGGTGCGGGCCCAGCGGCTCCCGTCGGTCATCGACCCCTCGAGGCCGGCGACGCAGCGGGCGATGAAGGCCGACCCCAGGGCCGCGCCCTCGGGGACGGCGGCCACGTCGACCGGGAGCCCGGTGACGTCGGCCAGCGCCTGCATCCACGGCGCCACGTGGGTGCCGCCGCCGGTGGCGACGATGCGGCGGGGCTCGACGCCGACGTCCCGCGCCAGGTCGAGGTGGTGGCGCACGACGAACCCGGCGGCCTCGTAGGCGGCCCGCAGGACGTGGGCCGGGCCGTGGTGCAGGGCCAGCCCGTCGACCGCCGCCCGCAGGTCGCGCCGGTGCAGCGGCGTGCGCTCGCCCCGCACGTACGGCAGCCACACCGGCAGCTCGTCCGGCCCCACGGCGGCCAGGTCGGCGTCGGACACGGAGCCCAGCCCGCGGATCACCCGGTCGAGGAAGAGGCCGCCGGCGTTGCTCGGCCCGCCGACGAGGGCGAGGCCGGGGGCCGTGTGGGGGATCGTCCACAGCCCGGGCACCTCCGGCCAGCCCTCGCTCACCGCCCAGGTGATCAGGGTGGTGCCACAGATGACCAGGACGTCGCCGGCGTGGTCGGCGCCGGCCACCAGCTGCTCGCCCAGGGCGTCGATCGTGCCCCCGCCCACCACCGCCCCCGCCCCCGGCAGGCCGTCGAGGACGGTGCCGACGGGCTCGACGCCGGGCACGATCGCCGGCAGCGTGGCGGGCGTGGTGCCGGCCCCCGCGGCCAGGCCCTCGTCCCAGCCCACGAAGTCGAAGAGCGGGTGGGCGGTCATCGCGGTCACCGTGTCGATGGCGCCGCGCCCGGTCAGGGCGTGGTTGGCGACGGCCTGAGCAGGCCAGTAGCCCGAAGCAGAGGGCACCTCGCGCGCCAGCCAGGCCAGGAAGGCCAGGAGCTCGCCGCTGTCGCCCGGCTGCGACGAGTCGTGGCCGGCCCGCACGCCGCGGTGGTCGCCGTAGAGGAGGCCGGGGCCGGCGGCCGACCCGTCGGCGTGCACCGCGCCGAGCGAGGGCACCATGGCCGACACGGCCACGCCCGCGACCGGAAGGTCGGCGGCGACGGCGCCCAGCGCCCCGAGCA
>DATHEV010000361.1:0-2998 GCA_035318405.1 Iamia sp. | reverse complement strand
GAGGGCCCACACATCGGCCGTCGGGCCGGGCCGGTGCCCGGACAGGACCTCGGGCGGGGTGAAGGTGATGGTGCCGACCAGCGTGCCGGTGGCGGTGTTGGTGCCCTCCGAGAGGCGGGCGATGCCGAAGTCGCCCAGCTTGGGCGACCCGTTCTCGTCGAGGAGCACGTTGGCCGGCTTGACGTCGCGGTGGAGGATCCCGGCGTCGTGGGCGGCGGCCAGGGCGTCGGCCACGTGGACGCCGACGTCGAGCACCTCGGGCCAGGGCATGGCGCCCTGGCGGTGGAGCCGGTCGTGGAGCGAGCCGCCGGGCATGTGCTCCATGACCAGGTACGGGTGGCCGTCGTCGGTGGTGCCGGCGTCGTGGACCGTGACCACGGCGGGGTGGCCCGAGAGCCGGCCGATGGCCCGGCACTCGGCGATGAAGCGTCGCTCGCGCTCCGTGTCCGACAGCGACTCACCGAGCAGCTTGACCGCCACCCGCCGGCCCAGCCGGCCCTGCTCGGCCAGCCACACGGTGGCGAACCCGCCCGAACCGAGCTTCTCGACGAGGACGTAGCCCGGTGGCAGGGGGACGGCGCCGATGGCGGGCGTCGCCGGAGGTCCCCCAGGTCGTTCGTCTGCCATCCAGGTCGCCCTTGCCCTCGTGCCGTCGGTCGCCGACCGCCCGACCTTACCCCTGGCCCGGAGCCGGAAGGGGCGGGTCCGGGGACGGCTCACCTCACCCTCCGCAGCCGTCCGGCCTCGCTCCCCCGGACGGGTCGAGCCGTCGCGAGGAACGGCGCCCCGCGTCGGTAGCCTGCCGCGGTGCCCGACCACTCCGGCCTCCCCACGCCCGAGCTGATCGCCCGAGCCGGGGCCGTGCGCGATGCCGCCCACGGCACGCGGGTGACCTTCTCGCCCAAGGTGTTCATCCCGCTGACGAAGCTCTGCCGCGACCGCTGCGGCTACTGCACCTTCGCCCAGCCCCCAGCCCGGCTCGAATCGCCCTACATGGCGCTCGAGGACGTGCTCGTCCTGGCCCGCCGGGGCGCCGCCGCCGGCTGCCACGAGGCCCTGTTCACCCTGGGCGAGACGCCCGAGGAGCGCTACCCCACGGCGCAGGCCTGGCTCGACGAGCACGGCTACACCTCCACCACGGACTACCTCGTGGCCGCGGCCGCCGCCGTCCTCGACGAGACCGGTCTCCTCCCCCACGCCAACCCCGGCGCCCTCCCCGCCGCCGAGCTGGCCCGCCTCCGCGCCGTCAGCCCCAGCCAGGGGATGATGGTCGAGACCCTGCGGTCCGACCTGGCCGCCCATCGCGGCGCCCCGGACAAGACGCCCGCACGCCGCCTGGCCACCCTCGAGGCCGCCGGCGAGCTGAAGATCCCCTACACCACCGGCATCCTCTGCGGCATCGGCGAGACCGAGGCCGACCGGGTCGAGGCCCTCGAGGCCATCGCCGCCTCCCACCTCCGCCACGGCCACGTCCAAGAGGTGATCGTCCAGAACTTCCTGCCCAAGCCGGGCACGGCGATGCGCGACCACCCGCCCTGCCCCCCCGAGGACCACCAGCGGGCCATCGCCCTGGCCCGCCTCATCCTCCCGACCGACGTCCACATCCAGGCGCCGCCCAACCTGGCCGACGAGGTCGGCCCGCTGCTGGCCGCCGGCGTCTCCGACTTCGGCGGTGTCTCGCCGATCACGATCGACCACGTCAACCCCGAGCGGCCCTGGCCCCACCTCGACGCCCTGCGCGCGGCCACCCAGGCCGCCGGGCGCCAGCTCGCTCCCCGCCTCACGGTCCACGCCCGGTACATCCAGGACGGCGCCAACGAGACCTGGCTCGACCCGGCCCTGCACTTCGCGGTGATGGACCGGGCCGACGCCGAGGGCCTGGCCCGCGACGATCCCGGCGCCGTCTACCCGAACAAGGTGGGCGAGGTCCGCAACGTCGGCGACGGGGCCGAGGTCGTGCTGGTCGGCCGGCGCTCGACCCAGTGGTACTCCGGCGCCGACGTCACCCCGCCCACCCTCGTCCCCGGCCCGTCCTCCCCGGTCGGCGGGGCCGTGCGCGAGGTCCTCGACGGCGTGATGAACGGCGAGCAGGTCGGCCACGACGAGATCGTCACCCTGTTCTCGGCCCGCGGCCGCGAGGTCAACGCCGTGGCCGAGGTGGCCGACGAGCTGCGCCAGCGGGCCGTCGGCGACGAGGTCAGCTTCGTCCGCAACCGGAACATCAACTACACGAACGTCTGCACCTTCAAGTGCCGCTTCTGCGGGTTCTCCAAGGGCCCCCGCTCGCTCAACCTGCGGGGCACGCCCTACCTCCTGACCCTCGACGACATCGCCGGCCGGGTCAGCGAGGCGTGGGACCTGGGCGCCACCGAGGTCTGCCTCCAGGGCGGCATCCACCCGAGCTTCGACGGCGACTACTACATCGACGTCACCCGAGCGGTGAAGGAGGCGGCGCCGGACATCCACGTCCACGGCTTCACCGCGCTGGAGGTCACCGAGGGGGCCAAGCGCCTGGGCGAGCCGCTGGCCGACTACCTGCGCCGGCTCATGGACGTCGGGCTGCGCACGCTGCCGGGCACCGCCGCCGAGATCCTCGACGACCCGGTCCGCCAGATCCTGTGCCCGGACAAGATCGACACCGACGAGTGGCTCGAGGCGCACCGCACGGCCCACTCGGTCGGGCTGCGCTCGAACATCACCATCATGTTCGGCTCGGTCGAGGAGCCGGCCTCGTGGGCCCGCCACATCCTCCGCACCCGGGCCCTCCAGGCCGAGACCGGTGGCTTCACCGAGTTCGTGCCCCTCCCGTTCGTGCACATGGCCGCCCCGCTCTACCTCCAGAAGAAGAGCCGCCGGGGCCCGACGTTCCGCGAGAGCGTCCTGATGCACGCCGTGGCCCGCATCGCCTACGACGGCCTGGTCGACAACATCCAGGCCAGCTGGGTGAAGCTGGGCGCCGACGGGGTCCGCCAGCTGCTCCAGGCCGGCGTGAACGACC
>DATHEV010000360.1:0-2848 GCA_035318405.1 Iamia sp. | reverse complement strand
GGCTGGTGCGCTCGAAGCCGACGGTGACGGAGTCGGCGGTCTCGACCACGTCGTGGACGAAGGTCTCCTCGCACGGACCGGTGCCGGCCGGCTTCGTGCCCACGGCCACGGCCAGCGTCATGCCGTCCTCCGAGAGGGTGCCCTCGGGCCAGGTGGTGTTCGCCTCGACGGCGAGCGTCGGGACGGTGGTGGTGGTGGTCGAGGTCGTGTCGGTGCGCACCGTCTCGTCGGGCGAGTCCCGCAGGGCGGCCCCGGCGATGCCGGCGACGAGCAGCACGGCGGCGAGCGCACCGGCTCCGGCGGCCGCCCGCCGCCGCGCCCGGCGTCGCCGCACGGTCTGATCCACCCGGCGCCAGGCCCGGTCGACGTCGGCATCGGACGGGTCCGGGGCGACGGCCACGAACGGGAGGTCGGTGGGGGTCATCGGGTCTCCTCGGGCTCGAGCTCGGTGTCGGGCACCTCCGCGAGCTGCGCCCGCAGGGCGGCCAGGCCCCGGCTGGCGTGGCTCTTGACCGTCCCCTCGGCCAGGCCCAGCTCGGTGGCGATCTGGCGTTCGGACAGGTCGCCGAAGTAGCGGAGCACCACCACCTGGCGCTGGCGCTTCGGCAGCGTCTCGAGCGCCCGATGCAGGTCGACCTCGCCGTAGACCGCATCGGCTCCCCGCTCCGGCGGCCGGCCGTCGGCGGATCGGGCCACCCGGGACTGCCGCCGGGCGTGGTCGATCGCCAGGTTGGTGGCGACCCGCACGACCCACGGGGTCTCGCGGCCGCGGAGGTGCCGCCAGCGCATGCCGGCCCGGGTGAGGGCCTCGCTGGCCGCGTCCTCCGACGCCTCGGCGTCGCCCGTGACCCGGTACGCCGCCCGGAAGGCCGACCGGTACAGGCCCGGGAACGCCTCCTCGAAGCTGCGCTCCTCGCCCACGTCCACGCTCCAGGTACGTCCGACCGCACCGTTCGGTTTACACGACCCCCGAGACCGCTCGACGTGGGGAACGTCGATTCAGGGCGGCGGCGGCAGCACCTCGGCCGCCGCCGCAGGGACGGCCGGGTGGGGGCCGGGCCGGCGGGGGGCGAGGACGTCGGCCCGGCCGTAGTGGCCGGCGGCGTCGAAGCAACGCTTGACGTGGAGGGTCTGGCGCAGGTCGCAGTCGGCGGCGACGGTGGCCTCCTCGTCGTAGTGCGGACCGGCGATCACGTCGCCGCTCGGGGAGACGACGCAGGCGCCGCCCCGGCCGAACCCGTCGCCGTCGGCCGGGAGGGGGAGGGGGAAGTCGTCGGGGAAGGCGGAGCGGGGGATGTACTGCGGGACGCTCACGACGAAGGCACCGGCCTCGATGGCGATGTGGCGCATCGAGGCGATCCAGGCCTCGCTGTCGTCGGCCGTCGGCGCCACCCAGATCTGCGGGCCCCCCTGGTAGAGGGCCCAACGAGCCAGCGGCATGCGGTTCTCCCAGCAGATCAGGCCGGCGACGCGGGGCCCGCCGGGCAGGGCGACGACGTCCAGGTCGTCGCCGGCGCCCACGCCGTGGAAGACCCGCTCGTGCATCGTCGGCATCAGCTTGCGGTGGCGGGCCAGCACCCCGCCGGGGCCCACGATCAGCAGGGAGTTGTAGAGCGACCCCGGCCGGTGGTCCTCCCTCTCGTTGACGCCGATGGCCAGGTGGGCGCCCCGCCGGGCGCAGGCCTCGACGAGCCGCTCGACCAACGGGCCGGTGACGTCGACGCTCGACGCCCACATCCGCTCCCACAGCTCGTCCGCTCCGTCGACCCACGTGGCCGCGGCCGCGGCCCAGGCGCCGCTCGGGTAGATCGACACGAAGCACTCGGGGAACACCACCAGGCCGGCCCCGTCGTCGGCGGCGGCGTCGAACAGGTCGATGGCCTTGGCGATGGTGGCCTCGGCGTCGAGGAGCACGGGCGTCGCCTGCACCGCCGCGACCCTGATGGTGGGAAGACCCGTCGTCATGCCGCCATCGTCCTCACCCCGTCTGTCGTGCGGTAGTCCAGATCCTGGACCGGGCGGGCGGGCAGCAGCAGCCGCTGGCCGAGTCGAGAACGCAGGTCGTCGACCCGGGCGATGCGGCGGGCTCCTCGCTGACGAGAGCGGCAGTCCTTGCCCTCGAGGCGGCATCATGCCGCCCATGGCTCCGCGGAGGCCTGTGCTGGTGGGGGTGGGGACCTCGGCGGGTGACGTCGAGGCGGTGGAGCTGATGGTCCGGGCCACCGAGGCGGCGGGGGCCGACGCCGACGCTCCCGGCCTGCTGGCCGAGGTCGAGTGGGTGGTGGTGCCCCGCGGGACGTGGGCCGACACCGACCCGGCTCGCACCGTCGCCGCTCGGATCGGGGCGCCGGAGGCCGTGACGCACCTGGCCGACATCGGGATCCTCCAGCAGACCCTGATCGATCAGGTGCTGGCGGCCATCGCCTCCGGCGAGATCGACGTGGCCGTGGTGGTCGGTGGTGAGGCCAAGGCTCGCGACGCCCGCATCGCCAGGCGCAGCGTGCCGGGCGACGCCGCCGGCATCGCCTCGGTGATGAGCCACGAGGCGGCCGAGGCGGGGACGGGACCCGACATCCACCACGTCCCCGACGCCGACATCGTGGCCCTGCCCGAGATCGAGGCCGGGCTCTGGGCGCCGGTGGAGCAGTACGCGCTGATCGAGTCGGCGCTGCGAGCCCACGAGGGCCGATCCGTCGCCGAGGACCGGGCCGACGTCGCCGCGCTCCACGCCCGGTTCAACGCGGTGGCGCAGCGCAACCCCGAGGCGGCGTTCCCGGCGCCCATGGACGCCGTCGCCATCGCCGAGCTCGGTCCGCACAACCGGCCGCTGGCGTTCCCGTACGGAAGG
>DATHEV010000359.1:0-6732 GCA_035318405.1 Iamia sp. | reverse complement strand
GTCGGGACGGCGCGGGCCTCGACGAGGATCGACCGGTAGGCGGCGAGCACCGACGCCCGGTCGGTCGGGTCGACGGTCGGGGCCACGGCCGCCGTCGCCCCGGCCGGGGCGGTGGAGACGAGGGGGACGAGACCCAGGCCGGTGGTCGTGGCGATTGCGGCCGCGACGACGAATGCTCTCAGACGGCCCATCAGGGCGTTCCCCCCGTCGTTCAGGCGGGGGTCTCATGACCGCCCGCCGACGACCACGGAGAGTGTACATCCCAGACTGGTCGCTACGCAGAGTGACATCCGACCACCCGTCAGACGAGAGCTCGGGCCCAGGCGGTGAGCCCGTCGGTGGCGTCGGGACGGGCCGCGCAGAACCGGGCGAAGAGCTCCCGGGCCTCGTCGGCGGCGATGCCGCCGACGACGGTGGGGAGGCGGAGGTGGGGAAGGTCGGCCGATCGGTTGGAGTCCCACTCCGCGGCCAGGCCGGCGGCGCCGTCACCCGGGGAGGCGAGACCGAAGACGATGCGGGGGACCATCGCCGTGGCCGCCGCGGCAAGGCACATGAGGCAGGGCTCGAGCGTGGTGTACAACGTGGCGCGGGGCCGGTCGGATCCGAGGACGTGATCGGCGGCGTCGAGGGCCAGCAGCTCGGCGTGGACGAGGAGACGGCGCTGGCCGCGCTCCTGGGCGTAGGCCGTGGCCACCACCGCTCCGTCCACCACGACGGCGGCGCCGATGGGCAGCTCGCCGGCGTCGAGTCCCTCGGCCGCGACCCTCAGGGCGACCTGCATCCCCTCGCGGTCCTGCACGGGCCCAGTCTGGCCGTCAGGGATGGAGCTGAGCAGCGAGGCCGCGGAGGTCGTTGTCGTCGTCGGACCAGGTCTCCGCCGGACCGAATCCGGACCCCGCCAGGGCCGGGGCCAGGAGCGCGTCCTGGTCGGCGCCCAGCTCGACCAGCAGCCACCCGCCGGGGCGGAGGGCCTGGGCTGCGGTGCGGACCACGGCCCGGACGAGATCGAGGCCGTCGGACCCGCCGTCGAGGGCGAGGCGGGGCTCGTGCCGCTGCACGTCGGGCGGGAGGAGGCGCAGCGCCTCGGTGGGGACGTAGGGCGCCACCGAGACGACCACGTCGACCGACCCGGGTCGCACCGGAGCGGCGGCCAGGTCGGCCACCGCCGCGGCCACGCCGTTGGACCGGGCGCAGCGCGCCGCCGCCGGGGCCAGGTCGAGCCCCACGATCGTGGCGGTCGGCACCTCGGCGGCGACGGTCGCGGCGACCGCGCCCGACCCGGTGCCCAGGTCGAGGAGCCGGCCGCCGACGGGGAGCACGGCCGCGGCCCGCCGGGCCAGCTCCTCGCTCTGCGGGCGGGGGACGTAGACGCCGGGCACGAGGTGGAGCCGGCGCCCACCGAACGAGCACGACCGCAGGATCCACTCCAGCGGCTCGCCCTGCTCCCGCCGGCGCAGCCATGTCTCCAGGGTCAGGTCGTCGGGCGCAGCAGAGAGGATGGCACCCGCCTCCTCCTCGGGGGCGATGCATCCCGCCGCGCCCAGACGGGCGACGACGGCGGCGCGACGATCGGGTCCGGCCACCGCGCCAGTGTGGCCAACCGGATCGTCAGTCGACGCTCTCCACCGCCGTCTTGAACTGGCCCAGGTCGTAGTTGGCCAGCACCGAGTCCAGGTTGAGCAGCGCCCCGACCTTCTCGACGAAGCCCTGCGGCTCGTACTCGACCTGGAAGGTGATCTGCGAGCGCTCGTCGCTGATCTTGTGGAAGTCGACGACGCCGGCGTGTTCGACGCCACCGACGGTCTTCCAGGCGATCCGCTTCTGCGGGATGACCTCGGTGAGCTTGGCCGTGAACTCCTCGTCGGCCCCGGGGAGGTCGAGCGACCAGCGGAAGGTCTCGGCATCGACCCGCTCGACCCGCTCGACGTGGTGCAGGAACTCGGGCCAGCGGGTGACGTCCGCCCAGAGGGCGTAGGCGGTCTCGACGGGGGCGTCGATGTCCAGGGTCTCGACGATGGAGGCCACGGGGGGTTCCCTTCGTAGGGGTGCGAGCGTTCCGCCGCCCTACCCACCCGTCCGGGTGGCATGCGCGTCGCCCGGACCGAACGGCAACCGGCTTGCCGCTCCGGAGGGGTGGGCACCAGGATGGCCGGCGGCCCGCCCGGCGAGAGGAAGACCAGTGCCAGATCCCGGACGCCCCAAGGCGCGGCTGCCGCTCGGCTTCGTCGACGCCACGGCGGACACGGCGGTCGAACGGGCCGAGGCCATCGACGCGATCCTGGCGACCTACCGGCTGTTCGGGTTCGAGCCGCTGGAGACGCCGGCCATCGAGTACCTCGACGCCCTGGGCAAGAACCTCCCCGACGAGGACGCGCCGGACGAGGGCGTGTTCGCCCTGCACGACGACGACGAGCAGTGGATCGCCCTGCGCTACGACCTCACCGCGCCGCTGGCCCGGTTCGTGGCCCAGAACCGCCAGGACCTGCCGACGCCCTTCCGTCGCTACCAGTACGGGCCCGTGTGGCGGCGGGAGAAGCCCGGCCCCGGCCGGTTCCGGCAGTTCTACCAGTGCGACTTCGACACGGTCGGCAGCGCCTCGCCCACCGTCGACGCCGAGGCGTGCGTGCTCCTGTCGACCGCCCTCGACGAGGTGGGTCTCGACGGCGCCCACGAGATCCGCGTCAACAACCGCAAGGTGCTGACCGGGATCCTGAACCGGAGCGGGGTCGATGACCGCGCCCAGCAGATGGCGGTGCTGCGCGCCGTCGACAAGCTCGACCGGCTCGGCCGTGCCGCCGTGGCCGACCTCCTCGGCGCCGGCCGCACCGATTCATCGGGCGACGTCACCACGGGGGCACAGCTCGACGGGGCGCAGCGGGACCTGGTGCTCCAGTTCATCGACGCCGGCGACCCCGACCGAGAGGTCGTCCTCGGCCGCCTCGAGGCTCTCGTCGGCGACGATCCCGAGGGACGCGAGGGCGTCGAGGAGCTGACGGCGATCCAGGCCTTCCTCGGCGGCGCCGGGGCGCGGCCCCAGGTCCGCTTCGACCCGTCGGTCGTGCGGGGGCTCGCCTACTACACCGGCCCCGTCTTCGAGGCCGTGGTGACCTTCGTGACCGTGGACGAGAAGGGCAACGAGCGCGAGTTCGGCTCGGTGGCCGGCGGCGGCCGCTACGACGACCTCGTCCGCCGGTTCACCAACCAGGCGGTCCCGGCCTGCGGCGCCAGCATCGGCGTCGACCGCCTGCTCGCCGCCCGCCGGGCCCGGCCGGGCGCGGCGGCCACCGCGTCCTTCGCCGGTCCCGTGGTGGTCACGGTGATGGACCGCGACCGGCTCGCCGACTACCAGGTGATGGTCGACGACCTGCGCGCCGCCGGCATCCGGGCCGAGCTGTACCAGGGCACGCAGAACTTCCAGAAGCAGCTCAAGTACGCCGACAAGCGATCCGCCCCCGTGGCCGTCATCGCCGGGGGCGACGAGTTCGCCGCCGGCGAGGTGCAGGTCAAGGACCTGGTCGCCGGGGCCGAGCGGGCCAAGGAGATCACCGACCGGGACGAGTGGCGCACCGATCGCTCGGCCCAGCAGACCGTGCCCCGCGACCAGCTCGTCGCCGTCGTGGACGCGATCGTCAACCCATGAGCCCCGAGCCACCGATCGCGGGCATCGCCGACGTCACGGGCGCCGAGGCGGTTCGGGCCGAGCAGGTCGCAGCGTCGCTGCGCGGGCTGTTCCAGCGCTACGGGTTCACGCCCGTCGTGCCGCCCATCCTCGAGAGCGCGGTGCCCTTCCTCGACCGCTCGGGTGAGGACATCCGCCGGCACATGTACATCTTCACCGACCCCAGCGGCCGGGAGCTGTGCCTCCGCCCCGAGCTCACCATCCCCACCGTGGGGCTCTACGGCCGCCGGGCCCCCGGCGCCCCCGAGGAGCTGCGGGCGTACTACGTCGGCCCCGCCTTCCGGTACGCCGCGCCCGTCGACGGCGGGGCCCGGCAGCTGACCCACGCCGGCATCGAGGTCCTCGGCGCCGCCGACACCGAGCTGGCCGACGCCGAGGTGCTGGCCGTGGCCCAGGCCAGCCTCGTCGAGCACGGCGTCCGGCCCGGCCGGCTGGTCGTGAGCGACATCGGGTTCCTCCAGGCCGCGATCCGGACCGATCTGCTCAGCGACCGGTCGCGCGCCGCCCTGGTGCGCGCTGCCGGTGACCCCGACGACCTGGCCGCCGCCCTCGACCGCGCCGCCGCCGGGCCGGCCGAACCCGAGGAGGGATCCGAGCTCGACGAGCTGGTGGCCCAGCTGCCGGACTCGATGCGGGCCGAGCTGCTCGACCGCATCATCGGCGGCCTCGAGCCCGAGTCGCTCGGCATCCGCACCGCCGAGGAGATCGCCGCCCGGCTGGTCAGCCGGTCGACGGCGCGCCCCGTCGAGCCCGTGCCCTCGTCGGTCGACGCCGCCCTCCGCGCCCTGCTCGCCGTCGACGCCCCTCTCGTCGAGGGCCTCGACCGGGTCGCCGCCCTGGCGGACGAGATCGCCAGCCCCACCCTCGCCGCCCTGGTGGCGTCGTGGCGCCGGCGGGTCGAGATGATCGCGGCCTACGGCATCGACCCGGCCACCGTCACGCTGCGCCTCGGCCTGCGGCGGGGCATCGACTACTACACGTCCTTCATCTTCGAGATCGAGGATCCGGAGACGGGGGACGACCCGCTGTGCGCCGGCGGTCGCTACGACGAGCTCGTCGGCCGGCTCACCGGGCGCGGGTCCGTGCCCGGGGTCGGCTTCGGTCTCGCCGTCGAGCACCTGCTGCGCCTCATGCCGCCGGCGCCCGAGGCCACCCCGACCGTCGTGGCCGTCGTGGTCGGGGCCGACGCCTCCGTCCCCGCCACCGCGTGCGTCGCCGTGGCCAGCGCCCTGCGCGCCGCCGGGCTCGCGTGCCGGCTGGCCGGCGGCACCGACCCGGTGTCGGTGGGGTCGGCGGCCGTGGCCGACGGGATCCCGGTCCTGGTCGTGGTGGGGGCCGACGGCGAACCCATCACGGTCACCGGGCTCCGCTCCGGGTTCGACGGCACGGCGGCGCTCACCGGTGTCGCCACCACGGTGCGGGAGGCCCTCGATGGCTGACGGTCCCCTGATCCTGTGCCTGCCCAGCAAGGGCTCGCTGTCGGACGGCGTGGTCCGGCTGTTCGAGCAGTGCCTCATCCCCGTGCGCCGCACCCGCGGGGCCCGGTCGTACGAGGCCCACGTCGAGGGCTTCGACGACGTCCACGTGCTGCTGGCCCGAGCCACCGACATCCCGTCGATGCTCGACGCCGAGCAGGCCCACGTCGGCATCACCGGCCTCGACCTGGTCGAGGAGCACCTGGGCGAGGGGGCGTCGCCGATCCACGTCGTCATGCCCGACATCGGGTTCGGCCGGGCCGACCTGGTCGTCGGCGTGCCCCGCACGTGGCTCGACGTCACCACCGTCGAGGACCTCGTCGCCGTGGCCGAGGACGTTCGCCACCTGCACCAGCGCTCGGTCCGGGTGGCGACCAAGTTCCCCAACCTGACGCGGGACTTCTTCCGCCGCCACGGCCTCACCGACTACCGCATCGTCGAGTCGCTCGGGGCCACCGAGGGCGCGCCCCGAGGTGGCCACGCCGACCTCATCGTCGACCTCAGCTCCACCGGCACCACGCTGGAGGCCAACGGTCTGAAGCAGATCTCGGGCGGCACCGTGCTCCGGTCGCAGGCCAGCCTGGTCGGCGCCGGCCGGCCGTCGATGTGGACGCCGGCCCAGCTGGCCACGCTCGGACGGCTGATCATGCTGATCGAGGCCTCGCTCACGGCCCAGCGTCAGCGGGTCGTGCGGGGCCTGTTCCCCGCCCCGGGGCCGTCGGCCGACGGCCGGGTGGCGGTCGACGGATTGTGCGTCGAGTCCACGTGGAGCGACGCCGGTGGCCTCGTCCAGGTGCTGGGCCGGGCCGAGGTCGGCCGGGTGCCGGCGCTCCTGTCGGCCCTCCTCGACGCCGGGTCGGTGGCCTCGTCCGTCGACGAGCCCGGCCTCCTCGTCAGCGCCGGCTCCCAAGCGCTGGCGAGGTTCCAGACCCACCTGGGGATGTAGCGCGTCCGGACCTGCGGCAGGATGCGGGGATGGGTGATGTGGGGGTCGAGATCACGGTGCGGGGCGAGGCCGAGCGACGGGTGGCGCCGACGCGGGGTGTGATCGCCGTCAGCGCCCACGCCGTCGACGCCGAACACCAGGCGTCCTACGACCGGGCCGTGGCCGCCGCGGCGCGGGTCCGGGCCGAGATCGTCGACCTGCCGGTGGCGGCACGAGGCGCCTGGTCGGTGGGCGAGGTGGCGACCTACGTCGAGCGGCCCTGGACCGAGCAGGGCCGGGGCGTCCCCGAGCACCACGCCATCGTGGCCTCTCGGGTCGAGATCCTCGACCTGGCCCGCGTCGGGATGCTGGTCGACGCCTGGGGCACCCGCGACGCCCTCGAGCTGGGCGGGGTCACGTGGGGCATCAGCCCCGCCGAGCGGGCCGAGGCCGAGCGCCAGGCCCGGACCGACGCCGTGGCCGTCGCCGCCCGCCGGGCCCGGGACCTGGGCGCCGCCATCGGACGCACCACCATCCAGCTGTGCGAGCTGGCCGACGTCGGCCTCCTCGGCGACGGCCGATCGGGCGCCTTCGGGCTCATGGCCAAGGCCACGCACGACACCGTCGCCATCGGCCTCGTCCCCGCCGACGTC
>DATHEV010000358.1:0-3566 GCA_035318405.1 Iamia sp. | reverse complement strand
TCCTCCACCGCACGGGTGTGGTCGAGCTCGGCGAGGCCGCCGTGGTGGTGGCGGCGTCCTCACCTCATCGGGCGGAAGCCTTCGAGGCGGCCCGGTTCGCCATCGACGAGCTCAAGCGCACGGTGCCGATCTGGAAGCGGGAGGCGTGGGCCGGTGGCGAGAGCTGGGGCCTCGAGGCCCAGCACCTCACCGAGGTCACCTCTCCATGAGCGCGGTCGTGTTCCTGTTGATCGTCGTCGTGGTGAGCGCGGTCGGCGGGCTCGTGCTGTGGATCCAGCACCGCGAGCCGAGCACCATGGAGTCCGGCCTGGATGCGTTCCAGCGCGAGATGAACGCGCTCGCTCCGCCGGTCGACGACCCGGAGCCGAAGCTGCGCCGGGTGAAGCGCCCCACGCGGCCAGGGCCCCCGCCCGCCGCCGACGAGGGGGGCTGATCCATGGCCCGCGACCTCGCGATCGATCTCGGCACCGCCAACACGCTCGTGTACGAGCGGGGGCGGGGGATCGTGCTCAACGAGCCCACGGTGATCGCCCTCAACGAGCGCACCCAAGAGGTGCTGGCCATGGGGCACGAGGCCTGGCAGATGATCGGCCGCACGCCCGGGTCCATCGTCGCCGTTCGCCCCCTGCGCCAGGGCGCCATCACCGACTTCGACGTCACCCAGCGCATGATCCGGCTGCTGCTCCACCGGGCCGGCGTGAGCCGCTTCAACCGGCCCCGTGTCGTCATCTGCGTGCCCTCGGCCATCACCGAGGTCGAGCGCCGGGCCGTCATCGAGGCCGCCCGCCGGGCCGGCGCGGCCGAGGCCCAGCTCATCGAGCAGCCCATGGCCGCCGCCCTCGGCGCCGGGCTCACCATCAACGAGCCGGTGGCCAACATGGTCGTCGACGTCGGCGGCGGCACGTCGGAGACGGCCCTCATCTCGCTCGGTGGCGTGGTCGCCCTCCAGGCCGTGCGGGTGGGCTCGTTCGACATCGACGCCGCCATCCAGGGCTTCATCCGTCGTGAGTACGGCATCGCCATCGGCGAGCGCACCGCCGAGGAGATCAAGGTCTCGATCGGCTCGGCCTACCCCGTGCGCGACAACGTGAAGGCCGAGGTCCGCGGCCGCGACCTGATGACGGGCCTGCCCAAGACGGTGATCCTCTCGCCGGTCGAGGTCCGCACCGCCATCGAGGAGCCGGTGGCCGCCATCGTCGACTCGGTGGTGGCCTGTCTGGGCGAGGCGCCGCCCGAGCTGGCCCACGACCTCATCATCCGGGGCATGCACCTCGTCGGCGGTGGCGGGATGCTGGCCGGCCTGGCCCAGCGCATCGCCAACGAGACCGAGATCCCCGTCTACCTGGTCGATGCCCCCCTGGAGTGCGTGGTCCTGGGCGCCGGCAAGTGCATCGAGGCCTACGACCAGCTCAAGGTCATGTTCATGGGCTCGCGGATGTAGGTCGGCGCCAGCCGTCCAACGGCTGCGGGCGTCAGGGTGCGGTCCCGGCGCGCAGCGCTCTGACGTGGTTAGATGGCGCCGGCTCGGGGTCGGAGGTGACCCGCGCCACACGTCATCCCGCCGCCTTGCCCACCGGAGCGCCCAGCACCACATGACCGCGAGCGAAGGCACCGTCGGCCTCGAGAAGGGCGCGGCCGCGGGGGGTCGGACGACGGCTGGAGGATCGGTCCTGCTCGACGTCGACGAGGTCGGTGTCCGCTTCGGTGGCGTCGTGGCCCTCGACGGCCTCAGCTTCACCATCCGCAGCGGCGCGATCTGCGCCCTCATCGGTCCCAACGGTGCCGGCAAGACGACCCTCTTCAACGTGATCAGCCGGCTGTACCCGGCCACCACCGGGCGGGTGACCTTCGACGGCCGCGACCTCCTGTCCGTCCCGCCCCACGGCATCGCCCAGGCGGGCATCGCCCGGACCTTCCAGAACGTGGCCCTGTTCCCGGGCCTGTCGGTGCTGGACAACGTCCGCGTCGGCGCCCACACCGAGGGCTCGGTGGGGTTCGTCCGGGGCCTGCTGGGGCTCGGCCGGGCCGAGGACCGGCGCCTGAAGTCCGAGGCCATGGACATCCTCGACCGCCTGGCCCTGGCCCACCTGGCCAGCCGCCCGGCCGCCGGGCTCCCGTTCGGCACCCTGAAGCGCATCGAGCTCGCTCGCGCCCTGGCCGCCCGCCCCCGCCTGGTGATGCTCGACGAACCGGCCAACGGGCTCACCCACGGCGAGGTCGACGAGCTGGCCGAGCTGATCCGGTCGCTGCGCGACGAGTTCGACCTCACCCTGCTGCTGGTCGAGCACCACATGTCGATGGTGATGGCCATCTCCGACCACATCGTCGTGCTCGACTTCGGGCGGCGGATCGCCGAGGGCCCACCCGACGTCGTCCGCAACGACCCCAAGGTCATCGAGGCGTACCTGGGGACCACGGAATGAGTGGATGTCGGCGTCGTAGCGCCCCGCCCGAAGGCCGTCCCGCGCGTGGGCGCCGACGCCTTCAGGGTGGGGGGAGGGGTCGGACGTGACGGCGCTGCTCGAGCTGGAGGGCGTCACCGGCGGCTACGGCCCCGTCACCGTCCTGCGCGGCATCGACCTGCACGTCGACCAGGGCGAGGTCGTCGTCGTCCTGGGCGCCAACGGTGCCGGCAAGACCACCACGCTGCGCGCCATCACCGGTGAGATCTCGACCTCGGGATCGGTCGTGTTCCAGGGCGAGGCCCTGGCCCGATCGCCCGAGCGGGTGGCCCGCGCCGGCCTCGCGCTGGTCCCCCAGGGCCGGGGCACCTTCGCCGACCTCACCACCGACGACAACATGCGCCTGGGGGCCGTCCTCCGCTCCGACCGCGAGGTCCGCCAGGACATCGACCGCTGGTACGAGGTCTTCCCCCGGCTGGGCGAGCGGCGCGAGCAGGCCGCCGGCTCGATGAGCGGCGGCGAGCAGCAGATGCTGGCCATCGCCCGGGCCATGATGCTGCGGCCCACGCTGCTGCTGCTCGACGAGCCCTCGCTGGGCCTCGCCCCCCTGATCACCCGCGACCTGTTCCAGCGGCTGGGCGAGCTCAACCGCGAGGAGGGGCTGACCATCCTGGTGGTCGAGCAGAACGCCAACCTGGCCCTCGACATCGGCCACCGGGGCTACGTGCTGGAGACCGGTCAGATCGTGGCCGAGGGCCCGGCCGAAGAGCTGCGCAACGACGACGCCATCCGCAAGGCGTACCTGGGGTTCTGAGATGTCCAGACTGCGCCCGACCACCTCGAACCCCACCACCACGGCGGAGCTGGACATCTCAGCGACAGCACGGGCGGTCTGGCCGGCGACGAAGGAGCCGGCCAGAGCTCATCAGAACCCCCCGTGGGCGGACGGCGATCGATCGCCCGCGAGCAGCGAGCGCTGGGGGTTCTGATGGTCGAGTTCTCGAGCTACCTCATGAACGGCATCGGCAACGGGGCGGTGTACGCCTCGATGGCCCTCGCCCTGGTGCTGATCTACCGGACCACCGGCCTGCTCAACCTGGCGCAGGGCGAGATGGCCCTCTTCTCGGCCTACCTGACCTGGGCGCTCACCGCCGACGGCGTCGA
>DATHEV010000357.1:0-3671 GCA_035318405.1 Iamia sp. | reverse complement strand
TTCGGCCAGGTCCGTCCAAAGTTCGATGGTGCTGACGGAGCTTTGGACGGAACCACGCCGCATTCGGCCAGGTCCGTCCAAAGTTCGGCGCCGGCGATGCGGACACCTGGCCGTCACTGTCACACCCCGTTGTCATCCTGTCGGCATGACCACTTGGACGGATCTCACCCACGTCGCCGAGCGGACCTTCGGCATCGTCACCCGCGACCAGCTGCTCGACGCCGGCCTCTCCGATCGGACCATCGATCGGTGGGCGAGCGATGGCCGCCTCGTTCCAGTGGCTCGAGGTGTCTTCAGGATCGGTGGAGTGCCACCCTCGTTCGAGGCCGCCGTCGTGGCCGCCATGAAGGTGTTCGAAGGGGACACCTGGGCGTCCCACCACACAGCGGCGCGCCTGGAGAAGCTCGGCCTGCACGGGCGTGAGACGCGCATCGAGCTGACGAGGCCGGTCGAGCTGAGCGCGCAACGCTCGATCGCCAGGGTGCATCGCACGACGAGCCTCCCGCCGCACCACCTCACCGTGATCACGGGCATCCCCGTCACCTCGGTATCCCGGACGATCTTCGATCTGGCCCGGACCACAGGCCCGGCCCGACTCGGCCGGGCCATCGATGTCGGACTGCTGGAGCGTTCGTGCACGATGGGCTCGCTGTACCGGGTGCTCTGGGACCTCGGTGGCCGAGGCCGACCGGGGACACGTCGGATGCGTGAGGTGCTCGACGTCCGTGGCCTCGACCACGTGCCCCCCGAGAGCGAGCTCGAAGAGGTCGGGATGGCGCTGCTCGACGGTCTCGGCCTCGAGTGGCAGGTGGAGATGTCCGACGAGCGGGGCTACATCCGGCGAGTCGATGGGCGTCATCCTTCCGGGCGGCTCATCGTGGAGCTCGACGGCAAGCACCACGACCTCGAGTCCCAGAAGCTGCTCGATCGTGCCGGCGATCACCGTCTCGAAGCGATGGGGTGGGACGTCGTCCGTCTCCGATGGAGGCACGTGACCCGAGAGGGCGAGGCGACTCGCGCCGCTGTCGCCGCTCGTCTGCGGGCCGCTGTGGCGTGAGTCGCTCGACCTTTGGACGGACTCCGCCGCATGTGGCGTGGTTCCGTCCAAAGTTTGGCGGCGGGGGACCCGAGGGCTCCGGCCGGGCGAGGGGGGTCGGTAGGGTCCGGGGATGGCGCGACGGCTCTCCCAGCTGGCGAAGCTGCCGGTGACGGAGCTGACCGGGGTGGGGCCCAAGGCGGCCGACGGGCTGGCCGAGGCGTTCGGCGTGGAGACGGTGCTGGACCTGCTCACGCACTACCCCCGCCGCTGGATCGACCGGACCAACGAGGCCCGGATCCGGGACCTGCGCCCCGGCGACGAGGCCATGGTCGTGGGCGAGGTCCGGCGCATCAGCGCCCGCCGGACGCGGGGCCGGCCGCCCCGGGTCCTCGTCACGGCCGACATCACCGACGGGTCGGGCCACCTCAAGGTCACCTTCTTCAACCAGGGCTGGCGCGAGCGCCAGCTGCCGCCGGGCACGACGTGCATCCTCTTCGGCAAGGTCGACAGCTACCGGGGCGAGGTCCAGATGACCAACCCCGTCGTCGACCTGCTGGGCGATCAGACCGGCCGGTTCGTCCCCGTCTACCCGCAGTCCGAGAAGGTCCGGGTGACGAGCCAGGACGTCGGCCGTTGGATGACCGAGGTCCTCGAGCGGGCGGGCGACTTCGCCGAGCCCCTGCCGCAGGCCGTGCTGGCCGAGCACACCCTCGTCGGCCGCACCCGCGCCTTCCGCGGCATCCACCTCCCGGAGGACCACGCCGACGTGGCCGTGGCCCGCAAGCGCCTGGTGTTCGACGAGCTGCTGCGGGTCCAGCTGGCCCTCATCCTCCGCAAGCGGGCGCTCGAGCGGGTCACCAAGGGCATCGAGCACGTGATCGAGCCCGGTGCCGGCGGCCTCGTCGAGCAGTTCCACGAGCGCCTCCCGTTCCCGCTCACCGGCGCCCAGCAGCGGGTCATCGCCGAGCTCGCCGCCGACCTGGCGGGCCCCCACCCGATGCACCGCCTCCTCCAGGGCGACGTCGGCTCCGGCAAGACGGTGGTGGCCCTGAGCGCCCTCCTGGTCGCGGTCCAGGGCGGCCACCAGGGCGCGCTCATGGCGCCGACCGAGGTCCTGGCCGAGCAGCACCACCTCGGCATCCGCCAGATGCTCGAGGGGCTGACCGTCCCGGACGAAGCCAGCCTGCTGCAAGAGCGGCCCGTCGGCGTCGAGCTGCTCACGGCCCGCAGCAACGCGACCGACCGCAAGCGCATCGCGGCCGGGCTGGAGCGGGGCGACGTCGACATCGTGATCGGCACCCACGCCCTCATCCAGGGCACGATCGCCTTCCGGGACCTGGGTGTGGTCGTGGTCGACGAGCAGCACCGCTTCGGCGTCGAGCAGCGGGCCGCCCTCCGCGAGCAGGGCGCCGGCGACGTCACCCCCGACGTCCTGGTCATGACGGCCACGCCGATCCCCCGCACCGCGGCCATGACCGTCTACGGCGACCTCGACGTCTCCGTGCTCGACGAGATGCCCCCCGGCCGCACGCCCATCACGACCCACTGGATCCGCACCGATCCACCCGAGGGGACCGAGGGCGACGAGGACGATGGTGACGACGTCGATCCCGCGACCCTCGACCCCGACGTGCTCGACCCGGAGGCCAAGGTCTGGGAGGCGGTGAGAGCCGAGGTCGGCGCCGGACGCCAGGCCTACGTCGTGTGCCCGCTGATCGAGGAGTCGGACAAGCTCGAGGCCACCAGCGCCCAGGAGACCTTCGACCGCCTCACCTTCGAGCCCGACGGCGAGCTGGTCGGCCTCACCGTCGAGCTGCTACACGGTCGCATCCCGCCGGCGGAGAAGGAGGCGATCATGGACCGCTTCCGCGCCGGGCGGACCGACGTCCTCGTCGCCACCACCGTCATCGAGGTCGGCGTCGACGTCCCCAACGCCACCGTGATGGTCGTGCTCGACGCCGACCGCTTCGGCATCGCCCAGCTCCACCAGCTCCGGGGGCGCGTCGGCCGGGGAGTCCACGCCAGCACCTGCTACCTCGTGGGCTCGGGCGGCACCGAGGAGGGCCAGGCTCGGCTCGAGGCCCTGGTCCGGACGACCGACGGCTTCGAGCTGGCCGAGGTCGACCTCGACCTCCGGGGCGAGGGCACCCTGATGGGCGGTCGCCAGAAGGGCCGGAGCGATCTCAAGCTGGCCTCGCTGCGCCGGGACCGGGAGTGGGTGGGCAAGGCCCGCGAGGTGGCCATCGCCCTGGTCGACGCCGACCCCGAGCTGGCGGACAGCCCGCTCCTGGCCGACGAGGTCAGCCTCTTCCTGGGCGAGGAGGAGCAGGACTTCCTGCTCAAGGGATGAGGAACCGCCACGAGGGCCGGGGCCTGATCCGGCGCGTGCTCCGTCGCCACGGCGCGCCCGTCGTCGTTCTCGTCGCGGTGGCGACCGGCTGGTCGCTGTTCAACCTCCGCGACGTGCTCGACCAGTGGTCGACGGCCGTCCCGACCCGGCTCGACAACCGCTTCCAGGCGTGGGTGATCCACTGGGTCCAGGGCGCCGTGATGGGCGAGCACGGGCTGTTCGACGCCGCCACCTTCGCCCCCGCGCCGGACTCGCTGACGTTCTCGGACCATCTGATCGGGC
>DATHEV010000356.1:0-2081 GCA_035318405.1 Iamia sp. | reverse complement strand
CGTCGTCACCACCGGCGGTCCCGGCGGCACCTCCAAGCTCTGCGACTCCGCCACCCGCTGGGAGACCATCGACGACGGCACGGCCACGCCGACCTGGGTCAACTGGACCGGTGGTGACAGCCTCACCTCCGTGGCGGTGACGGGTGCGGCCGTCTACGTCGCCGGCCACAACCGCTGGCTCGACAACCCCAAGGGGACGGACACCGCCGGCCCCGGCGCCGTCGTCCGCACCGGCATCGGCGCCCTCTCCCCCACCACCGGCAAGGCGCTGTCGTGGAACCCCGGCCGCGAACGGGGCCTCGTCGCCCCCCGCCTGGTGGCCACGGCCGAGGGCCTGTACGTCCTGAGCGACTCGGACAAGTTCGCGGGCGAGTACCACCCGCGGATCACCTACCTGACCCTCACCGGCGCCCAGCCGCCGCCCGGGCCCAAGCCCTCGGCCCCCGGCACGCCCGCCGTCACCGCCACCACCGCCACCACCGCGTCGGTGGCGTGGGGCGCGGCCGCGTCCTCGTCGACCATCACCGGGTACACGCTCGTGGCCAGGACGGGTGCGACCACGCTTGCCACCAAGGACGTCGGCACGGCCCGCAGCACCACCGTCAGCGGCCTCCCGACCGGCAAGCCGGTGACCTTCTCGGTGACGGCCCGATCCGCCATCGGCTCCGGCCCGGCCGCGACATCGGTCGCCGCCCTCCTGCCGTTCCCGACCGTCGACGCCTTCACCAAGCAGCAGTTCCGCGACCTCGTGGGGCGGGCCCCGACCGGGGCCGAGCTGACCGACTGGCGCAGCCGCGTCGGGGGCGGCACGGTGACGCCCCCGGCCGCCGTCGACCAGCTGCTCTCGAGCTCGTCGGTCGGCAAGATCGCCTCCGTCGTGCGCCTGTACGAGGCGTACTACCAGCGCCTCCCCGACGCCGGCGGCTTCCGCTACTGGCGCGACCAGGTCCGCCGCGGCGCCTCCGTCGACGCCGTCTCGCAGAGCTTCGCCAACGCCGCCGAGTTCCGCACCCTGTACGGCTCGTTGGACGACCCCCAGTTCGTGGACCGGGTGTACCGCAACGTGCTGGGCCGGCCCGCCGACGCTTCGGGCAAGAGCTACTGGGTCGGCCGGCTCCGGGCCGGGCTGAGCCGGGGCAAGGTGATGACCGGCTTCTCCGAGTCGGGCGAGAACAAGACCGCCACCAAGCGGACCACCGACATCGTCCTCGTCATCCACCTCCTGCTCGACCGCCGGCCCAGCACCAACGACCTCCGCTGGGGCGGGACCCGGGCCGAGCAGGTCCGCATCGCCCTCACCAGCGCCGAGTACGACCGCCGCGTCTGACGCTCGGCCTGGTGCTCCGACGCTCGGGCGTCGTGCTCGTCAGCCCAGGCGGGCGGGGAGGGTGAGGTCGTCCTCGGGCAGGCCCGGGTCGACCACGGCCATCACCTGCATGGGGCCCATGCGCACCGGGTCGCCCGTCGTGCTCAGGAAGGCGGTGTCGGCGGCGTCGCGCCCGGTGGCGATCCGCACCATGGCCGTGCGCGGGGCGAGGCAGGTCGCGTCCAGGGCGTGCCAGGCGCCATCGACGTGGGCCTCGGCGACGGCGTGGAAGTCCATCGGCGCCAGGCCGGGCGCGTAGACCGAGACCAGGCGGGCGGGGACGTCGCAGGCTCGCAGCAGGGCGATGACCAGGTGGGCGAAGTCCCGGCACACGCCCTCGCGCGACAGCAGGGTGGTGACCGCCCCGTCCGTCGGGCGGCTCGACCCGGCGATGTAGGCCACGCGTGACCCGACCCAGCTCGACACGGCGTCGAGCAGGTCGTGGCCGTGGAGCCCGGCGAACTCCCCCCGGGCGAAGGCGCCCAGCCGGTCGGACTCGCAGTAGCGGCTGGGGCGGACGTAGCGGATCAGGTCGACCTCGTCCACGGGGGGTGGGCCGGCGGCGCCGGCGACGGTGGCGGCGTAGTCGATCCGCAGACGCCCCGGCCCGACGCCGGTCAGGTGGTGCAGCCGGGTCCCGTGGTCGTCCCGCAGCTCCACCAGGGGGACGGGCGCGCCGTCGAGGCTCACCTCGAGCCTCTCGACCGCCAGCCGA
>DATHEV010000355.1:0-9549 GCA_035318405.1 Iamia sp. | reverse complement strand
GCGCGCAGGGCGTCCCCACCGTCCCTCGGCGGCTCGATGGCGATGACCGGGACCTCGACGGGCTCGGCGCCGAGCAGCCCGAGAGCCCGTTTCAGCTCCGACGCCTGGGTCCGCGTGCGGGTCACCACGATCCGGCGGCCCAGCAGCGGACGGTCCTCGAACCAGCGCAGCTCGGTCCCGGCCACCCGGCCCACGACGATCACCGACGGCGACTCGAGGGGGTGGTCGCCGAGGGTCGCCAGCGTGGCCCGCGTCGTGACCTGGTCGGGCCGGGTGCCCCAGCGGATGGCGGCGGCCGGCGTGTCGGGCGAGAGCCCGCCGGCCAGCAGGCGCTCGGCGATCCGCGGCCAGCGGGCCACGCCCATGAGCACGACGAGGGTCCCGCCGAGACGAGCGGCCGCCTCCCAGTCGATGGTCCCCTCGCCCGCGGAGGGGTCCTCGTGGCCGGTGATGACGGTGAAGGCGGTCGACGAGAAGCGCTGGGTGACGGGGATGCCGGCGTAGGCGGGGACGGCGATGGCCGAGGTGATCCCGGGGACGACCTCGTAGGCCACCCCGGCATCCGAGAGGGCGGCGGCCTCCTCGCCGCCCCGGGCGAAGACGAAGGGGTCGCCGCCCTTGAGCCGCACGACCTCCTGGCCGGCCTGGCCCCGCTCGACGAGGAGGGCGTTGATCTGGTCCTGGGTCAGCCGGGCGTGGCCCGGCGCCTTGCCCACGTCGATGCGCTCGGCGGTGGCGGGGGCCAGGTCGAGCAGGGCGGCGGCCGACAACCGATCGTGCACGACGACATCGGCCCGGGCCAGCACCTCGGCCCCCCGCAGCGTCAGCAGCCCCGGATCCCCCGGCCCCGCACCCACCAGCCAGACCGTCACGGTGGCGACGTTATGCGACCCCGTCCCGAGGTGGGCTAGGTGAGGGTGCGCAGGTCGCGGGCGAGGGCGGCCGCGAGCGCGTCGGCCTCGGCCAGTGGGCCGGAGGCCTCCTGGACGTGGACGGTGCCGTCGTCGCTCGCCAGGAGGGCCCGAACGTGGATGCGGTCGTCGTCGACGAGCGTGGCGTGGGCGCCGGCGGGGAGGTCGCAGTCGCCCCCGAGCTCGGCCAGGAAGGCCCGCTCGGCGTCGACCCGCAGACGGGAGGGGGCGTGCTCGACGGCGGCCAGGACCTCCGCCGTGGCGGCGTCGCCGGCCCGGCCCTCGACGGCGAGGGCGGCCTGGCCGACCTGGGGGATCAGCAGGTCGGCGGCCAGCACCTCGTCGATCCGGTCGGCCAGGCCCAGCCGCTCGAGCGCCACGGCCGCGACCACGATGGCGCCGCCCGCCGGCACCTTGCCCAGGCGGGTGGCCATGTTGCCCCGCAGCTCGACGAACTCCAGATCCGGGCGGAGGGCGGCCAGCTGGACCCGGCGCCGCTGCGATCCGGTCGCCACCACCGCACCCGAGGCCAGCCCGTCCAGCGTGGAGCCGACCAGGGCGTCGCGGGGGTCGCCCCGCTCGGGGACGGCCAGGAGCGCCAGCCCCTCGTCGGTCACCGCCGGCAGGTCCTTGGCCGAGTGGACGGCGGCATCGGCCGATCCCTCGAGCACCAACCGCTGGACCTCGGTGGCGAACACTCCCTTGCCGCCGATCTCGGAGATGGGGACGTCGAGCCGCCGGTCGCCCACCGTGTCGGTCCGCACCAGCGTGACCTCGAGCCCCGGGTGGGCGTCGCGCAACAGCCCCGCCACGTGCTCCGCCTGCCAGATCGCCAGCGGCGACGACCGCGTCGCCAGCCTGATCATCGAGTGGGGATGCTCAGAGCCCGGGGGGATCGTCGACCGAGTCGACCGAGTAGAGGTCGCGCAACGCCTCGGCGAGGCGGTCGCCCTGGGGGGTGCCGGCGGTGGTCTTGAGCTTCACCGTGGGCTCGTGGAGGACCTTGGCCAGCAGGGCCTTGGTGAGCCCCTCGACGGCGGCCTGCTGGCGGTCGTCGAGACCGGAGAGACGGCGGGCGAAGCGGGCCACCTCGGCCTGGCGGAGGTCCTCGGCCCGGGCGTGGAGGGCGGCGACCAGCGGGGCGGCGGCGCGGGCCGACACCTCGGTGCGGTAGCGCTCGGCCTCGGCGTCGACGATGGCGTCGACGGCGGCGATCTCGCGGCGGCGGCCCTCGATGCCGGCCTGGGCGAAGGTGCGCAGGTCGTCGATGTCGAGCAGCGTCACGCCGGGCAGCTGGCCGACCGACGGGTCGACGTCGCGGGGCACGGCCACGTCGACCACCAGGAGCGGGTCGGAGTCGCGCCGCTCGAGGGCGGTCTCCAGCTCGGTGTGGTCGATGATCACCGAGGTGGCGCCGGTGGAGGTGAGCAGGACGTCGCACTCGGCGAGGGCGGAGTCGAGCTGCGACAGGGGGACGACCTCGCCGTCGATGTCGGCGGCCAGGGCGGCGGCCTTCTCGGCGGTGCGGTTGGCGACCAGGACCCGGGCCGCCCCGGCGCCCTTGAGGGCGGTGGCCATCGACCGGCCGATGGTGCCGGCCCCGATGACGAGCACGGTGCGCCCGGCGACGGTGCCCAGCCGCTCGGCCGCCATCTCGACGGCGGCGTGCGACACCGAGGCGGTGCCGGTGGCGATGCCGGTGTCGGTGCGGGCCCGCTTGCCGGTCTCGACGGCGTGGCGGAAGAGGAGGTTGAGGCTGGGGCCGACGGTGCCCTCGTCGACGCCGACGGCCCAGGCGGCGCGCACCTGGCCCTGGACCTCGGTGTCGCCCAGGACGTCGGAGTCGACGCCGGCGACGACCCGGAACAGGTGGCGCACGGCCTCGTCGTCGTAGTGGACGTAGAGGTGGTCGGCGAAGTCCTCGGGGGCGACGTCGGCCAGCTGGGCCAGGACGTCGCGGACCTCCTGGTAGGCGGCGTGGAAGCGCTCGGCCACGATGTAGGCCTCGGTGCGGTTGCACGTCGAGACGAGGACGGCCTCCGACACGTGGTCGCAGGACGCCAGGGCGCCCAGCACCTTGGGCGCACGGGTGCTGTCGAACGTGAACCGCTCGAACAGGTCGAGAGGCATCGTCCGGTGGTTCAGGCCGATGACGACGACAGACACGTCTTCAGCAACTCCTTCGCTGCGTGGATCCTTCCAGCGCGGATCTCGTCCAGCATCCCCGACTCCAGCGCTCCTCGCCAATCAAGGCCCTCGGTCGTGCGACCCTCGGCCCGGATGCGGTCGCGCTCCTCGGCCAGCAGGTCGAGCAGGACCTCGTGCTCGGGACCGAGCTGGTCGCCGATCTGCTCGCGCAGCCAGGCGGCGAACGCCGGGCTGCGGCCCTCGGTCGAGATGGTGACGAGCAGGCTCCCCCGCCGCACCCGGGACGGGAGCACGGCCGAGCAGCGGGCCGGGTCGTCGGCGGCGTTGACCCAGACCCCGGCGGCCTCGCCGTCGTCGTACACGGCCTGGTTGACCGCCCGGACGTCGGTGGCCGTCACCACGAAGCGGTAGTCGGCGGCCTCGCCGGTGCGGTACGGGCGGACCTCGCAGCGCAACCGGTCGTCGGCCTTCAGCTCGGGGTCGATGCGGGGGGCCACGACGGTGACGTCGGCGCCGCACCGCACCAGCTCGGCGATCTTCTGGGCCGCCACCTTGCCGCCGCCCACGACGAGGACGGGCTGGCCCCGCAGGACGAGCCCGACGGGGTAGAGCGGCCCGGTGCCCGAGGCGGGGACGGCGTCGTCGGCCACGGCCCGGCCCGGTTCAGCCGGTGGCGCCGGCGGCGGGGGCCGGGGGCAGGCCGGCGACGCGGGCCTTGGTGGGGTCGTCGCCGACCGGGCCGCCGTCGCGACGCTGCTGGTAGAAGCTGAGGATCTGGAGCTCGACGGCCAGGTCGACCTTCCGCAGCGACACGCCGTCGGGCACGGAGATCACGGCCGGGGCGAAGTTGAGGATCGAGGTCACGCCGGCCTGGGAGAGCAGGTCGGCCACCGACTGGGCGGCGTGGGCCGGGGTGGCGATGATGCCGATGACGCTGCCCAGCCCGGCCACCAGGCCCGGGAGGTCGTCGAGGCCCTGGACCTCGACGCCGTGGACGATGTCGCCCACCTTGCCGGGGTCGGCGTCGACCAGCGCGGCGATGGGGAAGCCCCGGTCGCGGAACCCGCCGTAGTTGGCGAGGGCCTGCCCGAGGTTGCCGACGCCCACGATGATGACCGGCCAGTCGTGGGTCAGGCCCAGCTCCCGGCTCATCTGGAAGGTGAGGTACTCGACGTCGTAGCCGACGCCGCGCGTGCCGTAGGACCCGAGGTACGACAGGTCCTTGCGGACCTTGGCGGCGTTGACGCCGGCCAGCTCGGCCAGCCGCTCGGAGGAGATCGTGGTGGCCTTGGCCTCCGACTCCTCCGCCAGCGCCCGCAGGTACACCGGAAGGCGGGCCACGGTGGCCTCCGGGATGCGACGGCGCTCGGTCACGCCGCGAACCTAGTCCCCTACGTGCACACGTTCACAAGCAGGGTGCGGTGACTGTCGTCTCCCTGCGTGGGCCACCCGACGCCCACGAGGTGGGGACCTGGTCGCGGATCAGGCCGGGGCGCTCTCGCGGAGCTCGCGGCGGAGGACCTTGCCGGCCAGGCCGTGGGGGAGCTCGTCGACGAACATCACCTTCTCCGGGCACTTGTACCGGGGCAGGTGCAAGGCGGCGAAGGCGTTGACGTCGTCCTCCTCGATGTGGCGCCCCTCGGCCACCACCACGAAGGCCTTGACCGCCTCGCCCGAGTACGGGTGGGGCACGCCGACCACGGCACAGTCCTCGATGGCGGGGTGCTCGAGCAGCACCTCCTCGACCTCGGCCGGGAAGACGTTGAACCCGCTGACGATGATGAGGTCCTTGGCCCGGTCGACCAGGAACAGGTAGCCCTCGTCGTCGACCACGCCGACGTCGCCGGTGCGGAGCCAGCCGTCCTCGGTGACGACCGCGCAGGTGCCCTCCTCGTCGCCCCAGTAGCCCTTGAACACGTTGGCGCCGCGGACCCAGATCTCGCCCTCGTCGCCGACCAGGACGTCCTCGCCGTCCTCGTCGACCAGCCGGACCTCGACGCCGTCGAGCGGGGCGCCGATCGAGCCCGGCCGGGGCTCCATGCCGATGCCCGAGGTGACGACGGGCGACGCCTCGGTCAGCCCGTAGCCCTCGTACAGCTCCAGGGCGAAGCGCTGCTTCATCCGCTCGGCCACGTCGGTGGACAGGGCGGCGGCGCCGGAGGTGGCCATGCGGATGTTGGCGAAGGCTCCGGGCGGAAGACCCGGGAGCGACGCCCACGCCGCCCACATGGTCGGGGCGCCGGCGATGATCGTGACGTCGTGGCGCGAGATGGCCTCGGCCGCCGACTGCGGGTCGAAGCGCTCCATGAGGAGGACCCCCGAGCCGGCCCGGAGGGCGGTGCCGAGGATGGCGTTGAGCCCCATGATGTGGAACATCGGGAGCACGCCGAGGCTGATGTCGCCGTCGACCGCCTGCACCTCGCGCACCGACAGGACCTGGTCGACGTTGGCCAGCAGGTTGCCGTGGCTGAGGATGGCGGCGCGGGGGCTGCCGGCGGTGCCGCTGGTGAACATGAGGACGGCGGGGTCGTCCTCGTCCCGCTCGACCACCGGGGTCGGCTCGGCGGCGATGAGGTCGTCGAACCGGATGGCGCCCTCGACCTCGTCGTGGCTGGTGACGACCACGGTCCGGAGGTCGGGCAGCGTGGCCAGGTCGAGCCCGGAGACCGCCGCCAGCCCCGACGGGCCGACGATGGCGACGGTGGCCCCCACCTCGGCCAGGTTCGACTGGAGGGCCCGGGGCGGGCTGAGCGGGTTGACCGGGACGGCGATGGCCCCCGCACCGAGGACGGCCAGATAGGAGGCCACGAAGTACCAGTTGTTGGCGCAGATCAGCACGACCCGGTCACCGGGCTCGACGCCGAGCCCGACCAGCCCGCCGCGCAGGTGGGCGACCTGGTCGCGCAGAGCCCCGTAGGTGGTGATCCGCCCCCGGCTGATGAGGGCCGTCGCCTCGTCCGGGTGCGGATCGATGATCGTCGCCAGGTTCACGGCCGGACAGTTGACCACACGCCGCCACCACCCCGCTGATCAGCGAACTCGGTGGGGTAGGTGACCGTTTCGCGTCACCTACCCCACCGAGTTCGCCGAGGCGGTTGGGCTACCGGGCGAGGATGAAGAGCTGGAGGACGGCGGCGCCCAGGATGAGCACCAGCAGGAGGGCGAGGACGATGGTGGTGCCGGGGCGCACTAGGGCTTGCTCCTGAGGGTGACGGGGCTCGACAGGGCGGCGGGGGCGGCATCGTCGCCCAGGGGGGCGACGGTGACGGCGTGGCTCGCGGCCACGCCCAGCTCCTCGGCGGCGGAGCGCTGGTCGAGCACCAGGGCGAGGAGGCCGTAGGAGTCGACGACCAGCCCCAGCTCGCCGGGGCCGAGCTGGGCGTAGGCGTCGACCCGGCGGGCGGTGCGCTCGGAGCCCTCGATGCGGACCGTGATCCGGTCGCCGTCGACGCCGAGGGGGGCCAGGTCGTCGGGTCCGAGGTTGAGCTGGACGTTGCCGAAGCGATCGACCCAGAGGACCTCGGCGCCGATGCCGTCGTCCTCGATCTGGGGCAGCGGGAGCATCCCCGGGCGCAGGGTGAGGGGCTCGATGTCGGGGCCCAGCTCGTCGAGGGGCACGCCCCGGCACAGGGCGGCGGCGGCGGGGGCGAAGACGTCCCGGCCGTCGAAGGTGGGTCCGGGCGCCTCGAGGCGGTGCTCGGTGCTGGTGAGCTCGACGACCCGGGTCGCACCGCCGACCATGGCCACGGCCGAGGCCAGCAGGCCGTTGTCCGGCCCGACCAGGATCGAGGCCCCGTCGCCGACCTCGACGGCGATGCTGCGGCGGTCGGTGCCGACGCCGGGATCGACCACGGCCAGCACGACGCCGGGGGCGAGGTACTGGGCGCTGCGGGCCAGCGTCAGCCCGCCGGCCCGGATGTCGTGGGCGGGCACGTCGTGGGTGACGTCGATGACGGTGACGCCGGGGGCGAGGGTCCGGATGACCGAGTGCACCACGCCCACGAACTCGTCGGCCCGGCCGTAGTCCGACAGGAAGGAGATCGTGTCGTACCGGAGGGGCGCGACGTCGCCGGGATCGGGGCTCACGTGCCCAGCTCCCGGCTGCGCTCGGTGGCGGCGACGACGGCGTCGACGACGGCCGACCGGACCCCGCCGGCCTCGAGGGCCCGCAGGCCGGCGGCGGTGGTGCCGCCGGGCGAGGTCACCTGGGCCCGGAGCGCCTCGGGCGTCTCCCCCGTCTCGGACAGCAGGCGGGCGGCGCCGAGGAGGGTCTGCACGGCCAGCTCACGGCTGGCGGGCCGGGGCAGGCCGACGAGCACGCCGGCGTCGATCAGCGCCTCGGCCACGAGGAACACGTAGGCCGGGCCCGAGCCCGACAGCCCGGTGACGGCGTCGAGCTGGGTCTCGGGCACCCGGACCACGGTGCCGACGGCGCCGAGGATCTCCTCGGCCCACGTCAGGTCGTCATCGGTGGCGTGGGTGCCGCCGGCGACGGCCGCCGCCCCCGCGCCCACGAGGGCCGGGGTGTTGGGCATGGCCCGCACGACCGGGGTGCCCTCGGGCAGGGCCGCCTCCAGGGCGCCGGTGGTGACGCCGGCGGCGATCGAGAGGACCCGGCTCGGGGCCAACCCGTCGAGAGAGGCCACGGCGTCGCCCGGCTTCACCGCCAGGACCGTGGCGAGCCCGTCGCCGCCCGAGGAGCGGACGACGAGGCCGCGGTGGGCGGCGGACAGCTCGTCGCGCCGCGCCGCCAGCGCCTCGACCACCACGATCTCCTCGGCGGGAGCCCAGCCCGAGGCGACCAGCCCCGCGACAAGGGCCTCGCCCATGCGCCCCCCGCCGATCACCAGCAGCCGTGCCATGCCCGGAGGCTGCCACCACGGGCGCCCCGGTGCGAACCGGGGCGCCCGGGGCCGGGGCGAGGGTCAGCCGACCTCGGCGGCCTGGCGGGCGGCGATCACGGTGTAGAGCTCGGCCAGCGTCTGCTGGAAGCCGCTCTCGGGCGTCTCGCCGATGTCGAGGGTGAAGGTGAAGCTGACGACCGAGCCGGTGCGGATGGCGTGGAGGTCGACCTCGGCCGGCTGGACGGTGCCGTCCGGGCCGGGGATCTCGATGGCGCCGGCCACGCCGACCGACTCCTCGGCCAGCGGCGGGTCGTCGATCGTCGGCGCCAGCGCCACCGCGGTGCCCTCGGCCGAGTCCTCGGCGAGGATCCCCTGGGCGCAGGCGGCGAACTCCTCGGTGGCCACGTCGGAGAGGACGGCCGTGGCCGTGTCGGGCGTGTCGAAGACGACGGTCTGCATCGACACGGCCTGGCCGCCCTGGCCGTCGGGCGTCTCGGCCGAGAAGCTCGGCGTCTCGGCCTCGCCGAGGGTCGAGGCCTCGATGTCGACCGTGGTGAAGCACTGGTCGATGTCGTCGTCGCCCTCGTCGGCGGGCTCCTGCTCGACCCAGCCCTCGGCGAAGTCGCCGATGGTGAGGTTGATGGCCTCGGCCACGGCGACCGCCTCGGGGTCGCCCTCGTCGTCGGCCTCGCTGGTGGTGGTCTCCTCCTCCGGCTCCGACGCGGTGGTCTCGTCGGCCTCGGTCGACTCGGTGCTGTCGTCGGGGGCCTCGGTGGACGCCGTGGTCTCCTCGGTGTCGTCGCTGGTGTCAGCGCTGTCGTCGTCGTCGCCGCAGGCCGCGACGAGGAAGGTGAGGGCGCAAGCGCCGGCCAGCACTCGCACCCAGCTGCGGTTCAGGTCCATGAGGTCTCCTCCGTCGTGGGCACCGCCCCGGCACCCGGTGGCGGCATGGTGACACGCCCGCCGGGGTCCGCCCGGCACCCGGACGGGTGACCGGTCAGCCGACCTCGGTGGCGTGGCGCTCGGCGACGGTGGCGTAGATCTGGCCCAGCAGGGCTTCGATCCCGACGCTCACGTCCACGGTGGCGGTGAAGCTGACGACCTGGGCGGTGCGGAAGATGTGCACGTCCACCACGCCGTCGTAGCTGCTGTCGCCGTTCGGGATGGTGATGTCGCCGACCAGGCCGGTCGATTCCTCGGTCCACGCCGGCTCGTCGGGACGGAGGGCGAGCGACGCGTTGCCGCCCTCGCCGAAGCTGTTCCGCATCACATCCGTGGCGCAGGTGGCGAAGGCGTCCCCGCTGAACTCGGCGACGATGGCCTCGGCCGTCTCGGGCGCGTCCAGGACGACGGTCTGCATGGTGACGAGCTGCACCGCCTCGGCGCTGACCTCGTCGGCGAACGTGCCCGTCTCGGCCTTGCCCACCGTGACCGCCTCGATGTCGGTCTCGACGAAGCAGTCGTTGATGGTCGGGCTGCCGTCGTCGGCCGGCGCCGGGTCCTCGGTCCACGTCTCGTCGAAGTCGTCGAGGGTGAGGTTGACCCGCTGGGCCAGGGCCACGGCGTCGGGATCGCCCTCGGTCTCGCCGGGGTCGTCGGGCTCCTCGGTCCCGGTGGTCGTCGTCTGGTCGTCGCCCGCCTCGGTC
>DATHEV010000354.1:0-2751 GCA_035318405.1 Iamia sp. | reverse complement strand
TGGGCCACGTCGCCGTCCTCGCTCGCCAGGGTCAGGACGACGCGGTCCGGCAGGCCATCCCCCACCGCGATCACCGGCAGCGCGCCGGGTGTCTCGCCCGCCGGCACGGTGATGTCGTCGAGCAGCGACCCCAGCGAGGGGCGGGCGAAGCTGGCATCCCAGAAGGCGCCGTCGGCGAAGGTCGCGGGGTCGACCCCGAGCACGTCGGCCCGGTCGTGGCCCTCCCGCAGCACCGAGGGCTCGGCCGTCCGGGTGATGAGGGTGCTGACGCCGGGGATCGGCTCCGCCGCCGTGGGCTGCTCGACGCGGGCCGCCAGCCGGACGATCTGCGCCGCTCCGTCCCCCAGGGTGGCCTTGGCGTAGGCCGTGGCCTGGACCGACGACGAGGTGGCGCCGGCGAACACCACGATGCCGATCGAGATGGCGGCGCCGGTGACGATGAGCGAGGCCCGGGCCCGGCTGGCGGCCAGACGCCGGGCGGCCAGCCACACCGCCCCCGGGGCGCGGGCGGCCACGGCGGCGAGGACCCGGCGCGAGAGCACCACCCGGGCGACGGCACCGGCGCCCCCGGCGAACAGCAGCAGGGGGAAGACCAGCAGCAGCCCGTCGACCCGGGCCCCGTCGTTGATCGGCGGGCGGGTCTGGACCTCGTAGAGGGCGGCCGCGGCGACGGCCAGGACGACCGGCTCCCACGGCAGCAGGGCGCGGCGGGGCGCGGCGCCCCCGGTCCCGACGCCGACCCGTCGGGCACCGGCCGCCACGACCAGGACCACGGCCAGGAGGGCGAGCGCCAGCGCGGCGGCGACCACGACGAGCCCCTCGGCCAGGGCGCCGCCCTCGATGCCGGGGTCGGGCCCGACGATCCGGACCACGGCCACTCCGGCCCCCACGCCGGCGACCACACCGACGGCGATGGCGGGCAGCAGCTCGCCCACCGCCTTGAGCCCGAGCGCCACCGGCCCGGCGCCCCGCAGGGTGAGCACGGTGACCTGCTGCGACCGCCGGCTGAGCCAGCTCCGCGCCGCGGTGAGGAGCATGGTGACGGCGACGCCGATGGTCCCCCAGGCCACCGGTCCGGCCACCGACTCGACCGCCGTCAGCGACCGCTCGGCCTTGTCCAGGCTGCCCGGCCGGTCGACGCTCGCCCGGCCCCCACCCAGCGCCTCGAACAGCGCCGAGACCCGGTCGTTGGACCGGTCGGCCACGCCGACCAGGGCGGGGGTGGAGCGCTGGGCTGTGGCCAGGTCCCACCGCTCGGGATCGGGCTTGTACTCCCACCAGGCCTCGAGCCGGCCGGGATCGACCCCCTCGATCGGCGCCAGCGGGAGCTCGACGTCCTCCAGCAGCACCAGGGGCGGGGGCGGGCTGCCCCCGGCCGACGGCGAGGCGAAGGTCCTGGGCATCGAGCACCACCACGGCCCCCGCTCGACGCGGAGGTCGCGGTAGACCCCCGCCACCGGCAACGAGGCCGGGCCGCCGGCGAACGGCTCGACGGCGACCTCGTCGCCCGGGCCCAGGCCGAGGGGCTCGGCCACCGAGTCCGGCACCCACGCGCCGGATCCAGTGCCGGCCTCCACCACGTCGATGTGGTCGCGGAAGCCGTCGCGCCGCATCAGCTGGACGGTCAGGCCGGCCTCGTCGGACGTCGCCGGGCGCAGCGCCGCGTTCCCGCCGAAGATGGTCACGACCGCCGGCTCGACCCCCTCGATCGGGTCGACCTCGGCGTCGAGGGCCGCACCGGCCACGGCCAGGCTTTCGGTCAGCGATCCGGGCCCGGTGCCGGGGCCGGCGGCCACCCCCCGCTCGAGCCGGAGGCCGACCTCGAAGGCGCACCCGTCTTCCAGGTCCTCGAGCAGCGACGCCTGGCCGGCGGACGCCGAGAACAACGGCCGCGACGCACCGGCCAGCCCGAGCACGAAGGCGGCCACGGCGACGCCGACGGCCAGGGCCGGGCTCCGCCCGACCAGCAGGGGCGCCCGTCGCCAGGGCGGCGAGGTGACGATGCGCAGCCAGCGCCGCACCGCGTCCCCCGCCGATCGCACCCCGGCCATCGGCGGAGGCTACGCGTCAGGCTGGTTGAGCTCGACGCCGTTGCCGGCGGGGTCGACGAGGAACGCCTGGCGCCCGGTCCCGACCGGCTTCGGATCGGTGACCTCGACCCCGGCCGCCCGGACGTCGGCGACGGCCCCGTCGATATCGGCCACCTGGAGGGCCAGGTGCTGGCCCAGCGCCGCCGGGGTCGGGCCCTCGATGAGGTGGATCTGCTGGCCCCCGGCATCGAGCCATGCCCCGGCGAAGCCGAAGTCGGGTCGGTCCGACCGCTCGGCGAGCCCCAGCACCCCGACGTAGAACGACAGCGCCCGGGGCACGTCGGGGACGTTGATCGACACGTGGTGGAGACCGGCGGGCTGCATGGCCGCCAGCCTCCCATGATCCCGAACTCGGTGGGGTAGGCGACTGTTCTCGGGCACCTACCCCACCGAGTTCGAGTCAGGTGGGGGCGAGGGGCACGGCGATGTCCTTGCGGTGGTGCATCCCGGGCCACGAGATGTTGCTCAGGGCGACGTAGGCCTGGCGCCGGGCGAGGGACGCATCGGGGCCCCGACCGACGACGTCGAGCACGCGGCCGCCCGCCGTGACCAGGTGGCCCTCGGCGGCGAGGGCCACCCCGGCGCAGAGGACCTCGGCGCCGCCGATGGAGCGGGCCTCCTCGATGCCGACGATGACGTCGCCGGTGCGGGGGGCGGCCGG
>DATHEV010000353.1:0-4217 GCA_035318405.1 Iamia sp. | reverse complement strand
CCGGCCGCCCTGAGTGCGGTGGCGCCCGGTGGGTACCGTGAACCTCCATGCCCCCGGAGCCTCCTCTGACCGACGCGGCCCCACCACGGGTGCCGGGGGTCACCGGGCTGGTCGAGATCGGCCGGGGCGGGTTCGGCGTCGTCTACCGGGGTCACCAGGACGATCTGAGTCGTGACGTGGCCGTCAAGGTGCTGCTGGCGCCGGGTGCCGATCCCAAGGCGGTCGAGCGCTGGCGGCGGGAGATCACGGCCATGGGCCGGCTCTCCAACCACCCCAACATCGTCGCCGTCTACTCCGCGGGGGTCACCGACGAGGGCCACCCGTACCTCCTGATGCCCTACGTGGCCGGCGGCTCGCTCCACGAGCGGGTCATGGCCGCCGGGCCACTCGACGGCGACGAGGGCGTCCGCATCGGGGCCCGCCTGGCCGGCGGGCTGGCCGCGGCCCACTCGGCCGGCGTGCTCCACCGGGACCTCAAGCCGGCCAACGTCCTGCTCTCGGAGTACGGCGAGCCCCAGCTCAGCGACTTCGGCATCGCCCGCCTCGTCGACTCGGCCACGACCACCACCGGGTCGGTCACCGCCACCATCGGCTACGCCGCCCCCGAGGTCCTCTCGGGCGAGCCGGCCACCGAGCAGAGCGACGTCTACGGCCTGGCCGCCACCCTCCACGCCAGCCTCAGCGGCCGGGCCCCGTTCGCCGGCACCGAGGGCGAGGCCATGATCGCCCGCGTCGGCCGGGTCCTGACCCAGCCGCCGCCCGACCTGCGGCCCCTCGGCATCGACCCGCACCTGGCCTCGGTGCTCGAGGCGGCCCTGGCCAAGGACCCCGCCGACCGGCCCGCGTCGGCCGATGCCCTCCGCGCCGCGCTGGAGGCGATCGGCGGCGGGTCCGACGGTCCCGTCCTGCCCCCGGTCACGACGACGATGGCGCCGGTCCCCCCGCCCGAGCGCACGGCCGTCCTGGCCCCCGTCGCCGCCGCGGCGGCGGCCCCGATCCCGCCGCCGCCCCCGCCGCCGGCGCCCCTCCCGCCACCCCCCGGGCCGGCGAGCGGTCCCGGCCCGGCGCGCCGGCGCGGCCGGGGCGCCCTGGTGGTCGCCGCCCTGCTCGTCGTCCTGCTCCTCGCCGCCGCGGCCGGGTACGCCCTCACCCGCGACGACGGCGACGACGGCGACGACGTGGTCACCGACACGACCGCGCCGACCACCACGGCACCGCCCGAGACGGCGCCCCCCTCGATCGAGGAGGAGACGACCTCCACCACGACGACCACCACCGAGGCGGAGACCACGACGACCTCCACCACGACGACCTCCACCACGGAGCCGCCCGACACCGAGGTCACCGCCGAGGACCTCGAGGCCGCGGCCAGCACGTACTACGACGTGATCGTCTCGGGCGACCTCGAGGGGTCCTACGCCCTGCTCTCGCCCCGCTTCCAGGGTGAGCAGGACTTCGAGTCCTACCGTCGCTTCTGGACCGAGACCGTTGCGTCGGTGGAGGTCCAGGGTCGTCCTCGGGCCGACGCCGAGGGGATGACCACCGACCTCACCCTGCGCTACAGCCTCACCGATGGGAGCGAGAGCGTGGAGGACATCCGTCTGACCTTCGTCCCCGGCGAGGACGGGTCGCTGCTGATCGACGAGTACGACGTGACCAGCAGCCGGGGCCGCCCGCGGGGCGACCGGGGCGACGGCGACGACTGACGGCGTCGGTCAGGGTTCGACCATGCAGGGGTCGTCGTCGCAGGCGTCGACGACCACGCCGCTCGGCTTCAGGAACTCGGAGATCTGGTCCCGGGCGTCGGCGTCGCCGCGGGGGTCGCCGTGCGGGTCTTCGCCCCCGCGGGACGGCTTGTTCTCGCGCGGCGGCCAGACGGCGTCGCTGTCCCAGTAGATGGTGGCCGAGCCGGCGTAGGGCCACGACTCGATCCGGTCGATCCCCCACAGCGGCTCGACGTCGGGCGAGCGGTCCTCGACGAGCGGCGGGTCGTTGGTGGCGGCGCCGTAGGTCCGGGCCATCACGTCGGCCGCCACGGTGGCCACCTGGTGGTCGCCCACCGCGATGTGCATGAGCACCTCGTGGGTGGGGGTGCCCGGCAGCGGATCGGTGGTCATGTGGTTGGCGTAGCCGTTGGCCTCTCCCCGGTCCCACAGCATCTGGATGACCGAGATCATCATGATCCGGTCGAGGGCGCTGGGGTAGCTGCTCGCCATCACCGCGAAGAACGGGTCGAAGTCGACGCTGCGCTCGAGGAGGGTGCTGTAGTTCGTCCCCGGCACGCCCAGCACGCCCCGCGTGATGTCGGTGCTCAGGGCCACCAGGGCGCCGCCCATGATCCCGCCCTGGCTGATGCCGTAGTACGAGAGGTTGGTGCCGTCGATGGCCGGGACGCCGGCCGTGCCCTGGAAGGCGGCGTGGGTGACCAGCCCGTCGGGCCGGGTCATGAGCCGGCCCAGGAGCATGAAGTTGAGGAGGCCCTGCTGGTTCCGGTCGACCAGCTCGGGGAACCGTGACAGGTCGCTGATGATGGTGGCGGTGTTGCCGTAGTCGCCCTGCGACATGCCGATGTAGTCGGTGCCGCAGAACACCATGTCGTGCTCGCGGGCGAGGTCGCGGGGCCCGCCGCTCGCCGCCTGCTCGCCCGTTCCGAGGAGACCGTGGCCGTAGAGGGCGGCGCGCGCCGGGGTGGTGCGGGCGGCGTCGGGGACGACGCAGGTGAACGGGGCGGTCGCGGTGCCCTGGGCCTGCGGCAGGTCATCGTCGCCGAGTCGCAGCCGGGACCCGGGCTGGCCCGTGCCGGTCAGGTACAGCGGGACCTCGTAGGTCCCCGTGACCCGCGTCCAGTCGCCCTCGTCGGCCTGGTTGGTGACGGTGAAGTCGGGGGCGGTGAGGCCGGCCAGCCCGCCGAGGGCCTCATCGCGCATGTGGACGGCCCGCTCGGCCAGGTTGCGGGTGCTGGCCACGGTGAAGGTCCAGGCCATGTGGAGCGTCTCGCGGTCGAGACCGCCGGCCGCCACCTGGTCGATGGCGTACTCCACCCGGACCCGCTCCTCCTCGACCCGGCGGCTGTTGGACGGCAGGTCGTCGCGGAAGATCCGGAAGCCGGAGGGCGCCTGGATGGCGTCGCCCTCGGCGTCGTGCATCTGGCCGATGCCCACGGCGTAGGTGTGGCCGTCGAGGAAGTTCCGCGCCGGGCGGACGACGAGCGCCCGTTCGGCGTCGGTCGGGGCGTTGCTGTCGAGCTCGGCCCAGTAGGGCCACTCGTCGCCCGTCTCGGTGTCGACGATGACGATGGGGGCGTCGTCGGCCAGCGAGGCGCCGATGTCGTCGATGCCCGGGAGGCCCGACTCCTCGGGGTCGATCCCGCCGCTGTGGAGGAGGATGGCCGAACCGGGGCTGAAGCCGTCCTGGCGGTTCCACTCGGTGGGGTCGAACGGCGTGGTGGTCGAGCCCGGCACCCACGGCGGCTTGAACACGACCCGCTTGCCGGTACCGGTGGTGTCGTCGACGAGGGTCAGCTCGTCGTTGGGGAACGGCAGCAGGCAGCGGGTGCGGTCGAGGATGCTGCACCCCGCGCCCCACGCCTCGGCGCTGGCCAGCAGGTAGCGGTCGATGTCGAGGATGCCCTCGCCCCGCCGGATGCGGGCGGCCCAGTAGTCGCGGCCGCCGGGGTCGGCGCCCCGGGCGAGCACCCGGTCGTAGGCGTCGGCCACCACCGGGCCGAGCCGGGCCCCGGCCAGGACGAAGCCCTGGGCGACGTCGGTCCGGGTGGCGCCCGCGTCGAGGCGGTCCAGCCAGTACTCGCTGCCGGCCTCGTCGGGGCTGCGGTCGAGGACGCTGTTGTAGAGGGCCTGGACGAAGCCGGACGGGCTGGCGCCGCCCTCGCGCTCGTAGAACTCGTCGCTGGCGAGCAGGCGGACCAGCTCCTGCTCGACGGTGGTGGTCCGGCCCCGGATGGCGGCGACCGAGGCGTCGCGCTCGCCGGTGCTCGGCTCCCGGCCGAAGATCTCGTAGATGGCCGCCACGTGGGCCCGCACCGACTCGACGGAGAGGACGACGTGGCGGGCGAAGGTGCCGCGCGACGTGTTGTCGTCGAGGCGATCGCCCCAGTAGGTGAGGCTGGGCTCGTCCACGTGCCGGCCGAGGATGGCGTCGTAGGCCTCCCGGACGTAGCGCTCCGACGCCGGCCGCACCGGGATGCCGGGCTCGCCGAA
>DATHEV010000352.1:0-5460 GCA_035318405.1 Iamia sp. | reverse complement strand
CCAGGGGTTCGCTTCGTCGGTGGGCACCCAGTGGCTCCTGCGCGTGCGGTCTGGCGCGTCCGAAGGACGGCCGGGGGACTGTACTTCGTGGGCGGGTGCCGACTCCCGCCGGGACGACCGCTAGCGGGCGCCCTCGCGGCTCGAGTGGATCACGGCGTCGGCCTCGATCTCGACCTTCCACCGCTCGTCGAGCAGGCCGGCCACGACGACGGTGGTGTTGGCCGGGCGGACGGCGTCGAACACCTGACGGTGGGCCCGGGCCACGCCGTCGAAGTCGCCCGCGTCGACCAGGTAGATCCGGGTGCGGACCACGTCGGTGATGTCGCTGCCCGCCTCGATCAGGGCGCCCTCGATGATCTCGAGGCAGCGCCGGGCCTGGGCCTCGACGTCGTCGTCGACCGAACCGTCGGGCAGCTGCGGCGCGGTGCCGGCCACGAAGACGTGGTCACCGACGCGGACGGCCCGGCAGTAGCCCATCAGCAGCTCCCACGGCCCCCCGGAGGACACGCGGCGACGGTTCTCATCCATCCACCGACGTTAGTGCCGTGCCCGGCGACGTCCGACGGGTTCAGCCCGGCCCGATGACGCCCCTCGCGGCGTCCTCAGCCTCGACTTGGGGAACGGCTAGGCCTTCGGCCTGCGTCCTTGCGAGGGGCGCCCCTGGCTCGGGCTGACCACCACCAACGTCACCCGGCACGGCACCATCGCTGGCAGGCTGGCCTCATGAACGGTTCGACAGCGCGGTCGACAGGGACGGACGGGGAGCAGGCCTACGGCCGATCGGCGGGCGCCTACGACCTGATCTACGACGGCATCGGCAAGGACTACCGGGGCGAGGCGGCCGAGGTGGCGGCGCTGGTGCGCGCCCGGCGGCCCGGCGCCCGCACGCTGCTCGACGTGGCCTGCGGCACCGGGGCCCACCTCCTGCACCTCCAGGACGACTTCGCCGTCGAGGGCGTCGAGCTCAGCGCCCACATGGCCGACCGGGCCCGCGAGCGGCTCCCCGGCGTCACCGTCCACGAGGGCGACATGCGGCTGTTCGACCTGGGTCGCCGGTTCGACGTGGTCACGTGCCTGTTCTCCTCGATCGGCTACACCCGCACGCCGGAGGACCTCGATCGGGCCCTGGCCGCCATGGCCCGCCACCTCGAGCCCGGGGGCGTCCTGGTGGTCGATGCCTGGCTGACGCCCGACGCCTGGACCGACGGCCACGTCGGGGCCGAGGCCGCCACGGAGCCGGGCCGGGCCGTGGCCCGCACCGCCCGCTCGTGGCGGATGGGGCGCACCAGCGTCCTCGACATGACCTGGGTGGTCACCACCCCCGCCGGCACCGACACCTTCGCCGAGCGCCACGAGCTGGGGCTGTTCACGACGGAGGAGACCCGCGCCTCCTTGGAGGGCGCCGGTCTCGTCGACGTCGAGGAGCTCCCCGGCGCGGTGGCCGGCGAGCGCTCCCGCTGGGTCGCCTCCGCCCCGAGCGGTCACTCGGTGCCAGGCACCGAGTGACCGTCAGGCGGCCTCGGCGGCAGCCTCGTCGACGGTCTTGGTGAAGACGCCCTTGCTGAAGGCGATGGCGCCGACCACGACCAGGGCGGCGACGACGGCGATGGCGATCCCGAGGCCCTCGCCCTGCTGCTTGAGCTCCCGCAGGGCACCCTCGTCGTAGAAGCCGATGATGGCGGGGAGGATGAGCAGCGACACCAGGTTCATGACCTTGATCAGCGGGTTCAGCGCCGGGCCGGCGGTGTCCTTGAACGGGTCGCCGACGGTGTCGCCGATGACGGCGGCCTTGTGGGGCTCGGAGCCCTTGCCGCCCTCGGCGCCGTCCTCGATGTACTTCTTGGCGTTGTCCCACGCACCGCCGGCGTTGCTGAGGAAGTTGGCCATCAGCTGGCCGACGACGATCACCGACGCCAGGAAGGCGCCCAGCGAGATGGGCCCGAGGCCGAAGCCGATGATGACGGGAGCCAGCACGGCGATCAGGGCCGGGGTGGCCAGCTCGCGCAGCGAGGCGGTGGTGCAGATGTCGATGGCGGGGCCGTAGTCGGGCTTCTTGGTGCCGGCCATGATCTTGCCGTCGGCGAACTGGCGCCGGACCTCTTCGACGACCACGCCGGCGGTGCGGGACACGGCGCGGATGGCGAGCGAGGAGAAGATGAAGGCGATCGAGCCACCGACCAGCAGGCCGATGAACACCTTCGGGTCGGCCACGTTGATCGGGTAGGCCTGGTCGCCGATGTCGAGCCCGATCTCCTCGGTGATCGTCTCGCCGTACGAGGCGAACAGGGCCACGGCGGCGATGACGGCCGAGCCGATGGCGAAGCCCTTGGTGACGGCCTTGGTGGTGTTGCCCACGGCGTCGAGGCTCACCATGATCCGCTCGGGCTCGCCCTCGAAGTGGCCCGACATCTCGGCGATGCCGGCCGAGTTGTCGGCGACGGGGCCGAAGGTGTCCTCGGCCACGATGATGCCGGTGGTCGAGAGCATGCCGATGCCGGCCAGGGCGACCAGGTAGGTCGAGAACTTGAAGCTGCCGCCGCCCAGGGCGAGGGCGCCGCCGATGGCCACGGCCACGGCGATCAGGCCCCACACGGCCGACTCCAGGCCGAGGCTCATGCCCTCGAGGACCGTGGTGGCGGGACCGGTGCGGGCCGCCTTGGCGATGTCCTGCACCGGCTTCTGGGTGGTGGCGGTGTAGTAGGCGGTGATCTTGGAGGCGGCGTAGCCGAGGGCCACGCCGACGACGATGGCGCCGAACATGCGGGCGCCGGGCTGGCTGATGCTCGCACCGTCGGGGTTGCCCACGTAGACGAAGGCCAGGACGGCGGCACCGACGATCGAGATCGCCTGGGCGATCGAGATGCCCCGGTTGATGATCTTGAGGGCGTCGTCCTCGCCCGGGCGAGCCTTGGCCAGGTAGAGGCCGATGGTCGAGGCGATGAGGCCGATGGCCATCACACCGACGGGGAAGACGAGGCCGCGGGCGGCCACGTCGGGGCCCAGGCCGATGCCCTGGAAGGCGATGACGCCGAGGATGATCGAGGCGACGAGGGTGACGCCGAAGCTCTCGAACAGGTCGGCGGCCATCCCGGCGCAGTCGCCCACGTTGTCGCCCACGTTGTCGGCGATGGTGGCCGGGTTGCGGGGGTCGTCCTCGGGGATGCCGGCCTCGACCTTGCCGACCAGGTCGGCGCCCACGTCGGCGGCCTTGGTGAAGATGCCACCGCCGACCCGCAGGAAGAGGGCCAGGAGCGAGCCGCCGAAGCCGAAGCCGATCAGCATGGCGGTCGAGGTGTTCTGGAACAGGAGGATGATGACGGTGGCGCCGGTGAGGCCCAGCCCGGCGGTGGCCAGGCCGACCACACCACCGGTGCGGAACGCCACCAGGAAGGCGGCGCCGAAGTCGGAGCGCACGGCGGCGGCGGTGGTACGGACGTTGGCCTTGGTGGCCAGCCACATGCCGAGGAACCCGATCGAGGCCGAGGACACGGCCCCGACGAGGAAGGCGAGCGTCCGGAAGAGGCCGGACTGCACGAAGCTCAGCTCGACCGCGCCGTTGTCCCGCACGATCTCGGTCGACGTGAGGAACACGATGATCGCCAGCGGGACCACGATCACGGCGATGGTGCGGAACTGGCGCGTGATGTACGCCATGGCGCCTTCGTGGATGGCGTCGGAGATGTCGGTCATCTCCTTGCCACCGACGTCCGCCTTGAGGACGCCCTGCATCATCGTGAAGGCGACGCCCAGGGCGCCGAGTGCGATGAGGAGGGAGACGAGCAGCACCGTGGTGTCGGTACCGCTCAGGTCGAAGGCCTGGTAGCCACCCTCGGCCAGGACGTGGGACATCGGGTCAACCTCTCGTGGAGTCGTCGCCCCACCGGGTGAGGGGCGCAGGCCCGTCGCCGGGCGCGCGCAGGGCGCGGCCGCAGCGCAGCGGCGCCCTTGCTATACGGCCCGGTGTGACCCGTGCAAAACCACGGTTCAGTGGTCGACGGCGCCCAGCACGCCGCGGCCGAGCTCGTCGACATCGGCCTGCACGTCGCCCTCGGGTTCGGAGGTGAAGATCGCCTCCACGTCGACCACCCAGCGCTCCCCCTCGTTCGTGGTGCTGTGGACGACCCCGCCCGCCACACCGTCGACCGGGGCATCGGCCGGCCTCTCGGTGCCCGCCGGCCACGCCGTGATCGTCAGGGCGTGGGACGTGTCCACCACCGTCCAGGTGCACCGCAGTGCCCCGCCCTCGAGCTCGCTCGGGATGATCTCGGCCACCGCGCCGCGCATCACGTCCTGGATCCGGTCGCGGCCCACCACACAGACGTCGGACAGCGGCGGTTCCGAGGCCTCGACGAGAGCGTCGACGAGCGCGTCCATCAGCGCCTCGCACAACGGCAGGGTGCCCGCCTCTGGATCCTCGGAGAAGGCCAGGCCGACCTTCACCGCCCACCCCTCCCCGCTGGACGCCGTGACGCATCCGCCCTCGTCGGGGAGCGGCGGGTCGGGGGGTTCCTCGGCGCCCGTCTGCCGCGCCAGCGCGAAGACCGTGCGGGACTCGGACGTCCAGACGCACCTCTGGCCACCGTCGGCGTAGGTCGTGCCCTCGGTCTCGCCCGCCGGCCCGGCCAGGAGGGCCGTGAGGTCGTCCTCGGGGGCGAGCTCACAGATGTCCGCGCTCTGCGAGACGACGTCCTCCTCGGCTGCGGCGGCGGCTCCGTCGTCGTCGATGTCCGGCCCGAAGATGTCGGTGTCCTTCTTGGCGTCGTCGTCGCTGCTACAGGCCAGGAGGGCCAAGGCAGCAGTGCGCACGCGGCCAGGCGGCGGATCGATCGGGTGTGCATGGTCACCCCGCGATGGCCGTGGCCACCTCGTCCGCCAGGGTCTCGACCACACCCTGGATCTCGAGCTGGGGGTCGGTCGCGTACGAGACCGAGACGTTGATGGTCCAGCCGCCCTGCTGCTTGGTGGATCCGAACAGAACCCCACCCATCGCCATGGCCGGGGCCGGTTGCGACGCGCCCTCGGGCCATGCCGCAACCTCCACCTGCTCCGTGTCGCCGACCCTCCACGCGCACGACGCGGAGCCGTCCTCGAAGGTGCTGGGCGTGACCTGGTCGGGCCCGTGAGGAGGAGGATCTTGGCCTGGAGGTCGCCGAGCGCACAGAGGTCGGGGGCCTCGGGCGCCTCCCCGGCCGGCGCAGAGGTCGTCGGGGTGGTCGGTTCGCTGTCGCCGGCGTCGTCGGTGGGGAGCTGGGCGAGGACCTCGGCGGACAGCGCGTCGACGTCCGGGTGCACGTTGCGGTCGGGATCCACCGCGAAGGTCGGGTCGACCTCGATCTTCCACAGCTCGTTCCCGCTCCCACCTCGATACGAGACGCTGCCCGCGCTCGCCCCCACGCCCGCCTCCGAGGCCACATCGGGCGCGTCGGTGGGCGCGGGGGTGCCGTTCGGCCACACGGTGAT
>DATHEV010000351.1:0-3446 GCA_035318405.1 Iamia sp. | reverse complement strand
CTCGAGTGCGTCGCCCTGCCGGCGGTCACGACCTTGCGGGCGAAGTGGAGGGCGGACTGGCCGGCCCCCGCTGGCGCCCCGGACGACCTCAGGCTGCACCGAGATCGCCCGGAGCCCAGCGGGCGCCGGCCATCGCAGTCCTAGGGCTCCTCCTTCGCTGCCGGCGGCGAAGGGGGCGGCTGAATGCGGAGGTGATCGAGCGCCCACTGGGCACCCCGCACAAGCCGCGGGCGCAGGTGCGGCCCAACGCGGTCGCCACGATCGGCTCCCTGCGTCGCCGGCGGCGGGCTAGGCCGATCCTTCGCGCCGGTTGCCCGGGGCACCAGCGGGTCGGTCCAGAGCGCGGCCTCGCGGCCAGCGTGAACGGTGAAGCCGCCCACCGAGTCGCCGCGGTCGATCAGCTCGACCCCCGCCATCGGGACGTCGTCGCGTTCTTCGGCGTCGAGGGCGAAGACGTCGATGCGCGTCGGTCGCCCTCCCCGGGCGGACACCACGACGGTGCCGATGTCCGGCTGGGCAGTCAGGACGATCCGTTCGAAGCCATCGGGGTCGGCCATCACCAGCCGGCACGCATCGCCATCAGCGGTCAGCCGGATCCGGCCGATGCCGGCCTCGTCGACGACGACCAGCCGCCGTGTGCGGACCTCCCCTCGGAGGAGGAGCCGCAGGTCGCCCACCGCCTGGCGCAGCGCAACGAACTCGGCGGCATCGACCCAGCGGCGACGGGCCGGTGCCGGTGCCGTGCTCGGTTCATCGGCCATGGGCCAACTCCGGTCGCCTCAGCGTCGGACCGGCTGGCCGGGCTCGATCGGCCGGGGCCGATCGCCGGGCCCACCGAGCGGTCGTGGTGGGTGGTCCGTCGGCATCAGCGCGTCGGCGAAGTTGCGTGTGGAGCCGCGTCAGGGCGCGGCCCATTGGTGTTGTCATTAGTGGGGACCTCCACGGGGTTCCCGTCGGGGAGCACCCTGCGGCCGACGTGTCCGTCCGCCCGGGCGCTCGACTCGCTACGTCGACCTGCCTCCCTTCGGTCCGATCGGACCGGCGAGGGCCGGCCGGGGCAAGGGGATGGGGGGCGGGGTGCCAACAGACCCCAGGTGAGGGGGCCTGTTGACACCTGGCGGGGGTGCCCACGTAGGGTCCCCGTCCGTCGGAACCTCCACGGGGTTTCGACCACGGCCCCGGGCAGGTACCACTGCGCCGGGGCCACCGCCTCCGCCGGCCAAGACGGCCGGCCTGGTGCCCGCGGGAGCCGCACCGGGCGGGCTCCCACGGGTGACGGAGCGGCGCTCCGTCGGAGCGGCGCTATGCATCGGGTGCGGCGGCGCCAGCCCTGCCGCGGAGGTCTGGCCAGACGATGGCGGCGGCCATCAGCGGCGGTCGAGGGGGCCACGGGAACAGATCGCCCGGGGTCACCTCCAGGGCGGCGGCGAGGCGCGCCTTCAGCCCGTCATGCGGGCACAGCAGGCCGGCCTCGATCTTGGAGACGGTCTGCTGCGACACACCCGCCCGGCGTCCCAGCTCGGCCTGGCTCAGGTGGCGGGCACGCCGGCCGTGCGCGACGAACCGGGCCCACAGCTCCAGCGGCACCTCGCCGCCCGTCTTTGAACGTGCACGCCTGGCGCCTGGCTCACGTCGGCGCGAGGCAGACCTACGGTCTGACATGTTCGGGACCTCCACGGGGTTCCGGACCGGGCCCCGGGCAGGTACCAACTGCGCCGGGGAACCCACTCGGTTTTCGACCCCGCTCAGGGGTCACCCCGTACGTCCTACTACTGACCTGTACACAGGTCAAGGCGCCAGACTTAGCGTGCAGATCCATGGGGCGTCAGGTCGATCTCGACGACCTGGTCGACACGCTGGCCATCGCCGATCGGCTCGGCATGAGCGACACCACCGCGGTCCTCAACCTGGTGCGTCGCCACCCGGAGTTCCCTCGGCCGGTCGCGCACTTCGGTGGACGAGTTCGCGTATGGCTGTGGCCCGACGTCGAGGCCTGGGCGAAGGCCACCGGTCGACTGCGGTAGCGGTTCCGCCCCCGGCGCCTCCACCGCATCCGGCTCCCTCTCCTCTGGGAGAGGGTTCACGCCCGAGCGCGACCTCTGACTGGGCGCGCTGAGAAGGGGGCCGACTGCGAGCTCTCGGCCGTGGGCACGCATCCTCGTCGATAGTGGCCGGGGTCGCGCCGACCTTCGAGGTACTCGATGACCTCTGCTCGCGGCCACAAGACGCATCGCTGGCCGTACACCACCGGTGCCGGGAAGCCGTCCTCGCGGACGAGACGCCAAGCGGTCGACTTGCCGATCCGGCAGTGGAAGGCGATGTCGCGGATGCTCCAGTAATGGGCCTCCTCATCGGAGACCGAGCTGACAGGTGCGCCTACGCTCACGTCCGGCGGTATGCGCGCTCGGCCACCGGCGAAACGCAACCGACAGGAGGCCCTAGGCCGCCAGCCTCCTGGGTCAGGCCGGTCGCGGCATCGCTTTAGTCCGAGGAGCAGCCGTGCGCGGCCACATCCAGCAGCGTGGGGGAGCGAGCTGGCGGATCAAGGTGTACCGGGGGCGGGACGAGAGCGGACGCAAGCGCTACGCGGAGCGGACGGTGCGGGGGTCCCGGCGGGACGCCGAGAGCGAGTTGAGGATCCTGATCGATGAGGTCGACGGGGGGAGGTTCGTCGGCTCGACGATCAGCCTCGACGAGCTCCTCGACCGGTGGCTGGCGGTGAAGCGCTCAGCAGTCGCTCCGACGACGCTCTCCGGCTATGAGTGGATCAGCCGGCGGTACATCCGACCGGCCCTAGGTCGTCGCAAGGTCGCCTCGCTGCGGCCCATGGATCTCGACGTGCTGTACAGCGACCTCACCGCACGGGGCCTGACCGGGCGAACCGTGCGGATCTGCCACACGGTCCTGCGGCAGTCGCTGGAGCAGGCTCGCCGGTGGGGGTTCATCGTCCGAAGTCCGGCGGTCGACGCGTCGCCGCCTCCGCAGCGTTGGGCTGAGGTGACCCCGCCGACCGTGGACCAGGTCCTCCGGCTCATCCGGGCCGCCCGGGGCGAGGACCCGGCCTTCGCGACCTACCTCTGGGTCGCGGCCGCAACCGGCTGCAGGCGGGGTGAGGTCTGCGCCTTGCGTTGGAGTGACATCGATCTCGACCGGTCCGAAATGGCCGTCCGTCGTTCGATCGTTCACGTGGGGCGAGAGGTGCAGGAGCGGGATACCAAGACCCGTCGAAGCCGACGTCTCGCCCTCGACGCAACGCTGGTGTCCGTCCTCGAACGGCACCGCCTCGACCAAGAAAGAGAACTCGATGCACACGGCGAAACCCTCACGGCCGAGAGCTTCCTGTTCGGTGCCCACGGCCGCCCATGGCGCCCCGACGTCGTCACCAACCGGTTCTCCCGACTGCGCACCACCCTCGGCCTCACCCATGTACGACTTCACGATCTGCG
>DATHEV010000350.1:0-3516 GCA_035318405.1 Iamia sp. | reverse complement strand
GCTCGAGGAGGCGGTCACGCCCAGCGAGACCGTCGGCCGCTTCGGCGGCGACCAGTTCGTCGTCGTCTGCGACGACGTGGACACCGTCGGTGCCGTCGCCGTCGCCCGCAGCCTGGCGGCCGCGCTGGAGACGCCCTTCGCCGCGGCCGACACCGAGGTGACGCTGACGGCGTCGATCGGGATCGCCCTGGCGTCGGGTCCCGACCACGACCCCGACGACATGGTGCGCGAGGCCGCCATCGCCATGGCCGAGGCCAAGGCCAACAAACGGGGGTGGGAGCTCTTCGACGAGGACCTCCGCGCCTCGACCAACAGCCGCCTGGCCATCGAGCAGGCGCTCCGGCACGCCCTCGCCCGCGACCAGCTCGAGCTCCACTACCAGCCCATCTTCGACATCACGGGGGAGGAGCCCCGGCTGGCCAGCGTCGAGGCCCTGGCCCGCTGGACCCACCCGGAGCTCGGCTCCGTTCCGCCGGCACTGTTCATCCCCGTGGCCGAGGCCACCGGCCAGATGGCGGCCATCGGGGCCTTCGTGCTCGACCAGGCCTGCGCCCACATGGCCGAGCTCAACCGGGACGGCGCCGACCTCACCGTCGCCGTGAACATCTCCGTCCACCAGCTCGACGACTCGCTGCCGGTGGTGGTGGCCAGCGCCCTCGAGCGCAGCGGCCTCGAGGCCGGCCACCTCCGCCTGGAGATCACCGAGACGGCGATGGTGCGCCTGCTCGGGCCCGGGCTCGACACCCTTGCCCGCCTCCGGGCCCTCGGCGTCGATCTCGCCATCGACGACTTCGGCACCGGCTACTCGTCGCTCAGCTACCTCCAGCACCTCGACGTCGACGAGCTCAAGATCGACCGCAGCTTCGTGGAGCTCCTCGGGCGCGACGACCGCACGCGGGCGCTGGTCCGCACCATCATCTCGATCGCCCTGGCCCTCGACCTCTGCGTGGTGGCCGAGGGCGTCGAGACCGTCGAGCAGCTCGAGGAGCTGCGCCGGCTGGGCTGCACCCACGTGCAGGGCTACCTGCTGGCCCGCCCGCTGCCCGTCGGCGCCCTCGACGCCCTGGTCGCCGAGACCGTCTCGACCTAGACGGCCCGGCCCGGCCGCGCCCTCACCGGGGGCGGGGGCGGGTACGGGTGATCGGGAGCGGCAGCCGCCGGATCGTCGTCCGCGGCGCAGGGCCGGGCGCCGTCCGGCTGGCCTCCGCCCGCACGTCGAACCGTCGGGGCGCGCCGCCAAGGCGCCCGGTCTCCGTCTCGTCCACTGCTCTCCCTCCCCGGGAGGTCGTCTTTCCCACCAAGAGCAGTCGGACAGTCGCAGACCGTGGTCGTCTTGTCAACTCGCCGCCCGCTCGTGAGGGTCACGCTCCGTGGCACAAGCGACGGCAGGTGCCACTTGACAGACGAGCGTAGGATCAGTGGTGGACAGGTCCCGCCACTTGTCCGACATGGGGAAAGGTGCTGGCCCGACGTGCGCGACGGGCCAGCACCTCACCACCCTCCGGCTGACCGTCACCGGCGGCCCGAGTAGGTTCCGGCGCCGTGGCCTACGAGACGGTGACCGGGTACTGCTGGCCCCAATCGGCGATCGGCGGGGGAACCGTCGGTCTGCACCTGTCGTCGGCACGGGGCCGGCCGGTGGCGATCGAGGTGGCCCGGGTCGGCTGGCGGCGCGACGTCGTGTTCTCCGACCCGGCCGTCCCCGTCGACCACCACCCGACGCCCCACGGCGCCGACCGCGACGGCTGCGGCTGGCCCGCCGCCCTCGTGCTCGACGTCGACCCGGCCTGGCGCAGCGGCTACTACGAGGTCGTCCTGGAGATCGACCTCGACGGCCGCACGCGGCGCGGCCACGCCTTCTTCGTCGTCCGTCCGCCCACCGGCGCGCCCACCGCCCCGATCCTGCTCGCCCTGTCGAGCAACACCTGGCACGCCTACAACGACTTCGGCGGGCGCAACCTCTACACCGGTGGCACGCACGTCTCCCTCCAGCGGCCGATGGCGCCGGGCTACCTCCACAAGCCGCCGGGCGTCGGGCGTCGGGTCACCTCGATCGGGGCCGCCGACCGGGAGATGAACGGCCACCGGGGGTACCTGGCGACGCACCACCTCTCGCCCTACGCCGGCTCGGCGGGCTGGCCCGACTGGGAGCTGCCCCTGCTCCAGTGGGTCGAGCGCGAGGGCTACGCCGTCGACGTGGTCACCAACGCCGACCTCGAGGATCACCCCGGCCTGCTCGCCCCCGGCGCCTACCCGCTGTACCTCTCGGTGGGCCACGACGAGTACTGGTCGAGCGCCATGCGCGACACCGTCGAGGGTCACATCGCGGCCGGTGGGAACGCCGCCTTCCTGTCGGGCAACACGGCCTTCTGGCAGGTCCGGCTGGAGGAGCCCACGCCCGAGGGGCCGGCAGCGACCATGGTCGGGTACAAGGGCAGCTTCAAGTCCGACCCCGTGTACGGCACCGACCGCATCGGCGAGCTGACGGCCATGTGGTCGGATCGGGAGATCGGGCGACCCGAGAACCGGATGACCGGCGTCAGCTTCTCCCGCGGCGGCTACCACCGGATCGGGAAGCGGGCCACCCGCGGGGCCGGCGCCTACACGCTCCACCGGGCGGACCACTGGCTGTTCGAGGGGACCGGCCTCGACTACGGCGACCTGCTCGGTGCCGAGGGGACCGTCGTCGGCTACGAGTGCGACGGCTGCACCTTCACCTACCGCGACGGCCTGCCCCACCCCACCCACGAGGACGGCACGCCCGAGGGCTTCACCATCCTGGGCACGGCCCCGGCGCCGCACTTCACCCGGACCACCGCGACCCGGCCCCCGCCCCCGGACCAGCCGTCCGAGGTCGAGTTCATCGCCGCCCGCATCGCCGGCGGCGGCCGCACGCCGGAGGACGTGCTGCGGGTCTCGCACGGCCACGCCGTGCTGGGCACCTACACCTCCCCGGCCGGCGGCCAGGTCGTCACCTCGGGCAGCACCGACTGGGCCCACGGCCTCACCGGCACCGACCCCACGGTCGAGCAGGTCACCCGCAACCTCCTCACCCGTCTCAGCGGCCCCCCGTCCCGCTGAGGGCCAGGGCGAGGACCGCGGTGGCGGTGAAGTCGATGGCCGGCTCGCTCGTCTGCCACGAGCCGACGGTGTCGACGTAGGCGGCACCCTGCCCGTCGAAGTCCGAGAAGGGCCGGCCGTCGGCCGCACCCTCGTCGCAGGGGACCATGGCCTCGAAGGCGTTCGGCTCTTCGAGGATCTCGGCGGCGTTGGGCCCGTTGACCACCGCGCCCAGCAGCTCGCCGGCGTCGGCCAGGTTGGCGACCTGGTGCTCGGGGCACCGGGGGTAGGTCGTGCCCACGCCGATCATGAAGCTCGACCCCCACGCGTTGGCCCCCAGCACCCACCCCCGCTGGTGGGCGGCGAAGCCGCGGTAGGTGTCGTCGCCGACGCTGCGCTCGTAGAGGGAGGAGGTGGCCACCAGCGCGAAGGCCGTCGGGGCCGAGTCGAACTCGA
>DATHEV010000349.1:0-10576 GCA_035318405.1 Iamia sp. | reverse complement strand
GGGCGGTCTCGACCGGACGACGCTGATCGGTTGGTTCGCGACCTCGGCCGAGGGCCGCAACCGGCTGGTCGGCCGGACCTACCTGACCGCCCTCGACCGGGCGTCGAGCGCCGCTGACCGGGCCTTCTGGTCGGTCCGGGTGGCCAACGGCATGACGGCCGAGGACCTGCTGGCCACGTTGCTGGCCTCGCCCGAGGCCGTGCAGAACGCCGGCGGGACGGCGGAGGACTTCGCCGAGAAGCTCTACGACGCCCACCTCGTCCGGACGCCCTCGCCGGCCGAGGTCGCCTACTGGGCCGACCGGGCCGAGGCGACGCTGAACGAGGCCCAGCTGCGGCTGGTGGCCAAGCAGTTCGGCCGCACCCCCGAGGCCGGCCAGGTCGCCGTGATCCAGGCGGCGACGCTCGTCTGCGGCACCACCACGTTCCCGCCCGGTGTCGACGACACCCTCCGCGCCCGCTGGATCGCCGCCGGCCGCCACCCGCTCCACCTCGCCGGCGACACCCTCGCCCTCCTCTGCCCCAGCAGCAGCGCCCCGCCCACCTGACCACCGGCGTCAGCCGACGGTCTCCCGGACCCGCTCGAGATCGGTGGCCGCGGCCAGCAGGGCGGCGCGGGCCCGCTCCCTCTGGGCGTCGGTCATGGGGTGGTCGCTGAAGCGGGCCTCGCCGAACAGGGCGGTGAGGACCCGCAACGGCTGGGGCCGGACGTCGAGGGCGGCGAGGACCCGCTCCAGGTGCTCGAGCGGGGTCTCGGCCGGGTGTCGGCCCTGGGCGCAGGCGGCGAGCCCCTCCAGGAGCGTGGCGTAGGCGACGATGATCGCCTCGGAGGGGTCACCCGACAGGTCGAGCCGGCGGGCGCCGGCGACGACCGACGCGGCCATGACCGTCCGATCGTGGGCGGTGGCGTCGCCGCCGGCGCGCTCGGTCTCGTCGTCGGTCCGGCCCGAGGCCGATCGCAGGAGGGAGCGCAGGCCGACCACCACGAGGTAGACGGCGAGACCGGCGAGGAGGGTGACGGCCACCGCCTGGATGATCAGGGCGAGGGTCTCGCCGACGGAGCGACCCTCCTCGTCCGGCGGCGCCGCCGGCGTGGGGTCCGTCGGGTCGGTCGACTGACCCGGCGCCGCCGCCTGCGGATCGGCGCCCAGGCCGCCACCGGAGAAGGGCAGGCCGCCGAACGTGTCCTCCGCCCCCTCGCGGTCCGGCACGCCGTAGACGTCGGTGGTCAGGCACTCCTGGCGGAGGCGGCCGTCGTCGAGGCACTGGTCTGTCAGCACGAGGAGCGTGCCGGCCCCGGTCAGACAGCTGACGTCGACGCCCCCACCGGGGCCGACGCACTGCTCGGGGACATCGACCTCCAGCTCGCGCTCGACGCACTCGGCCACCACCGACCTCTCCTGGCGGCAGGAGCGGGGGACGACCTCGGCGGCGATCTCACCGGCCTCGACGCGGAGCCCGGCGTCGCCCAGACACGCCGGCTCGATCCGACCCTCGTCGTCGAGGCAGACCTCGACCAGCGCGTCGGGGGGCGTCGCCCCGTGGAGGAGGGACCGGGCGAGGCGGACGTCGGCGGCGGTGACGACCGACGGGTCGGGGTCGGCGACCAGGAGGCGGCCGTCGACCAGGACCGCCAGCACCACGACGGCGGCCAGGGCGGCGCCGACGATGACCGCCGGTCGCCACGACCGCGTGGCCACCGTGTCGTCCTCGACCGGAGCGGGCGGCTCCATGAGGTCACGGTAGGACGACGGTCAAGCGCTCGGCCGTCCGAGGCAGAACGCGGCGACGGCGTCGATCTCCCCGGGGGTGGGGCTGGTGCGGGCCCACAGGTGGTCGGCGAGGACGCCCACCACGGCGTGGGCCGCGAGGGCGGCGTGCAGCGCCGGCCGCGGGTGGCCCAGGGCCGCGAGGGGCGGCTGGAGCAGCGCGCCGAGCGGCGTGCTCGCCGAGAGCCGGTCGGGGCCACCGACGCTGCCGGCGTTCCACCACACGGCGAGGGTCGTCGCCGCCACCGCGTCGTCCCGCGCCTGGGACAAGAGGCCCTCGACCCAGCGGCGGACCGCGCCCTCGGGGTCGGCCGCCTTGCCCATCTGGTGGGCGAGATAGCTCACCAGCCGCTCGGTCCCGTCGTCGAGGATCGCCGCCACGAGGGCGTCCTTGGAGGCGAAGTGGCGGTAGAAGGCGTCGTTGGACAGACCGGCGGCGGCCACGATGTCGATGACCCGGGGCCGCTCCTCGGTGCCGCACCGCCGCATGACCTCGCGACCGGCGTCGAGGAGCCGGCGGACCTCGTCCGCATCGGAAGCAACCGTCTTCTCCATCCTTGACTCCTTCATTCTCAGAATCCTATTCTGCCTGGTCGGAGGTGGTCACCCATGCCATGGGACTTCGAGACCGAGCCCGAGTTCCAGGCCAAGCTGGACTGGGCCGACCGGTTCGTCCGCGACGAGGTCGAGCCGCTCGACCTCCTCTGGGGCGGGTTGGAGTTCACCCCGCCCGATGCCCGTCTGCGGAAGGTGATCGACCCGTTGAAGGACGAGGTCCGCCGGCAGAAGCTGTGGGCCACGCACCTCGGGCCCGACCTGGGCGGCGAGGGCTACGGACAGGTGAAGCTCTGCCTGCTCAACGAGATCCTCGGCCGGTCGAGCTGGGCGCCGATCATCTTCGGCTGCCAGGCGCCCGACACCGGGAACGCCGAGATCATCGCCCACTACGGCACCCCCGAGCAGAAGGAGCGCTACCTCCGCCCGCTGCTCGAGGGCGAGATCTTCTCCTGCTACTCGATGACCGAGCCCCAGGCCGGCGCCGACCCCACCATGTTCGAGACCCGCGCCCGCCGCGACGGCGACGAGTGGGTGCTCGACGGGTGGAAGTTCTTCTCGTCCAACGCCCGCACGGCGGCCTTCCTGATCGTGATGGCGGTGACCGATCCCGACGTCAGCGCGTACCAGGGGATGTCGATGTTCCTGGTCCCGACCGACACCCCGGGCATCGAGATCGAGCGGAACATCGGCCTGGCCGGCGAGCCGCTGGGCGAGGGCTCGCACGCCTTGATCCACTACGACGGCGTCCGGGTCCCCGCCGAGGCGCTGCTGGGCGGCGAGGGCCAGGCCTTCGCCATCGCCCAGACCCGGCTGGGCGGGGGCCGCATCCACCACGCCATGCGCACCATCGGCATGGCGGGGCAGGCGATCGACATGATGTGCGAGCGGGCCCTCAGCCGGGAGACGAAGGGCAGCCTCCTGGCCGACAAGCAGTTCGTGCAGGGCTACATCGCCGACTCCTACGCCCAGCTGGCCCAGTTCCGCCTGTTCGTCCTCCACACCGCCTGGTCGATCGACACGTACGACGACTACCGCAAGGTCCGCAAGGACATCGCCGCCGTGAAGGTCGTGATGCCCGACGTGCTGCACGACATCGCCCAGCGGGCGCTCCAGGTGCACGGCGCCCTCGGGGTGAGCAACGAGATGCCCTTCATGAAGATGGTGCTGGCCGCCAGCGTCCTCGGCCTGGCCGACGGGCCCACCGAGGTCCACAAGGTCACCGTGGCCCGCCAGGTGCTGCGTGACCACCGCCCCAGCGACGACCTCTGGCCCAGCCAGCACCTGCCCAAGCGCCTGGCCGCGGCCCGGGCCAAGTACGCCGAGCACCTCGAGCACGAGGTGAGGAACCTGTGATCGACACCGACCGCCTGGCCGCCTGGCTCGACGCGCAGGAGCTGCCCGGGGCCGGTGCCCCGCTCGAGATCGGCTTCGTCTCCGGGGGCACCCAGAACGAGATCTACGAGATCCGCCGGGGCGACCTGCACGCCGCCCTGCGCATCCCGCCGACGACCGCCCCCGGGTCCCGCGACGCCGGCATCCTCCGCGAGTGGCGGATCATCGAGGCGCTCGACGGCACCGACGTGCCCCACACCCCGGCCATCGCCGCCGGCGAGGACACGTCGGTCCTCGGCCGCACCTTCTACCTGATGGGCTTCGTCGAGGGCTGGTCGCCCATGGGCGTCGATGACTGGCCGGCGCCGTTCGACACCGACATGGAGGCCCGGCAGGGCCTGGCCTACGAGCTGATCGACGGGATCGCCCTGCTGTCCCAGGTGGACTGGCAGGCCCGGGGGCTCCACGACCTCGGCCGGCCCGACGGCTTCCACGACCGCCAGGTCGACCGGTGGTCGGCGTTCCTGGACCGGGTCAGGACCCGCGCCCTGCCCGGCTTCGACGAGGCCGCCGCCTGGCTGCGGGCGCACCGACCGCTCGACTTCACTCCCGGCCTCATGCACGGCGACTACCAGTTCGCCAACGTGATGTACCGCCACGGCGCCCCGGCGACGCTGGCGGCCATCGTCGACTGGGAGATGGGCACCGTCGGCGACCCCAAGCTGGACCTGGCGTGGGTCGTGAGCTCGTGGCCGGAGGACACCAGCGGCGGCGACGGCACCGTCGGTGGCTACGTCGACATGACGGGCATGCCGTCGCGCACGGCCGTGCTCGAGCGCTACGCCGAGGTCTCGGGCCGCCAGGTCGACGACATCGACTACTACTGCGTCCTGGCCAAGTGGAAGCTCGCCGTGGTGCTCGAGGCGGGCTTCCAGCGCGCCGCCGACGACCCGGTCCTCCAGACCTACGGGCCGGTCGTGCTCCAGCTGATGGCCGATGCGGCCGAGCTGGCGGCGACGACGGACTACGCGGCGTGATGGGCCGAGGCATGAGGGTCGCCGTCATCGGAGCATCGAGCGGCCTGGGCCGCTGCATCGCCACCGGGCTGGGTCAGCAGGGCGCGCGGGTCGCCCTGATGGGACGGCGGCGCGAGCGGCTGGAGGGCGCCGCCGCCGAGGCCGGCGAGGGCGCCGTCGTCGTCCCGTGCGACGTCACCGACCCGGCATCGTGCCGGTCGGCCGTCGACGAGGCGGCCGCGGCCCTGGGCGGCATCGACGGTCTCGTCTACACGGCCGGGGTCGGGCCGCTGGCGCGGCTGGTCGACACCGATGCCGAGGCCTGGCGCCTCGTCCTCGATACCAACGTCACCGGGGCCTCGCTCGTGACGGCCGCCGCCGTGCCCCACCTCACGGCGTCGTCGGGCACGGCGATCTACCTGTCGTCGGTGAGCGCGTCGCAGACCCCCCCGTGGCCGGGGCTGGGCGCCTACGCCGTCAGCAAGGCGGCGCTCGACAAGCTGGTCGAGGCCTGGCGCGGTGAGCACCCCGAGGTCGGCTTCACCCGTCTCACCGTCGGCGAGTGCGGCGGCGGGCCGGGCGACTCGATGTCCGGTTTCGCCTCCGGGTGGGACCACCAGCTGGCCGGCGAGCTCGTCACCACCTGGATACAGCGGGGCTACATGACCGGCGCCCTGATGGACGTCTCCCAGCTCGTCGCCGTCGTCGACCGGATCCTCCGCAGCGACCCGTCGGTGTGCATGCCGACGGTCATGGTCGCCCCCCGTCTCGTCGTCCCCGACGCCTACCCCACCGAGGAGTCCTTCGCCGAGGGCACGGCGTCGCCCTCGCCCGTACTGTCGCCCTCCCAGCCCGTCGATCGCGAGGTCCCATGACCGCAGTCATGCACGGTGTCCGCGTGCTCGAGGTGGCCGAGCACACCTTCGTGCCCGCCGCCTCGGCGCTGCTCGCCGACTGGGGGGCCGAGGTCATCAAGATCGAGCACGTCGAGCGGGGCGACGCCATGCGCGGCCTGCTGGCGACGGGGGTCGGGGTCATGGGCACCGACGTCCACGTCCTGCTCGAGCACTCGAACCGGGGCAAGAAGAGCCTGGGCCTCGACCTCACCTCGGACGAGGGCCTCGACGTCCTCTACCGGCTGGCCGCCACCTGCGACGTCTTCCTCACCAACAAGCTCCCGAGCGTGCGGACCAAGCTCCGCATCGACGTCGAGCAGATCCGCGCCCACAACCCCTCGATCATCTACGTGCGCGGCACGGGCCAGGGCGAGCGCGGCCCCGACGCCGACAAGGGCTCCTACGACGTCCTCTCCTACTGGCACCGATCCGGCATGGCCATGGGCGAGAAGCAGGCGGAGTTCGACCACGTGCCCCCGCCCCCGGCGCCGGCGTTCGGCGACTCGATCGGCGCCATGACCATCGCCGGCGGGATCATGGGCGCCCTCTTCCACCGCGAGCGCACCGGCGAGGCGCCCACCGTCGACGTGTCGCTCCTGGGGACCGGGATCTGGTCGATGGGCGCGGCCCTGGCGCTCTCGCTCCAGCTCGACATGCCGTGGGCGCCCCCGAAGCTCGACGCCCCCACCCGCAACCCCCTCGTGGCCACCTACCCGACGAAGGACGGCGCCTTCGTCGCCTTCTCCTGCCTCCAGGCCGCCCGCTACTGGGCCGAGCTGTGCGCCCTGCTCGACCGGCCCGACGTGGCCACGGACCCCCGCTTCGCCGACGCCGCCTCGATCAACCAGAACGCCCCCGACGGGGCCATCGTGGTCCGGGAGGCCATCGCCGAGCGCACGGTCGACGAGTGGCGCGACCGCCTGGCCGGCTTCACCGGCCAGTGGACCGTCGTCCAGGACACGCTCCAGGCCGCGATCGACCCGCAGGCCGTCGCCAACGGGATGGTGGTCGACTGCGAGACGGCGGACGGCACGCCGTTCCGGCTGGCCGGCGCCCCCGTCCAGTACGACGGCGTCCCGCCCCAGTCCCGGCGGGCGCCCGCCTTCAACGAGCACGGCGACGAGATCCTCGCCGAGCTCGGCCTCGACACCGACACCATCCTCGACCTCAAGGTCCGCGGCGTCGTCGCCTGACGGCGCCCATCCCCACCCCACAGCCCAGGAGCTGCCCGTGAGTCTGTTCGATGCGTTCCGCTACGACGATCGTCGTGCGCTGGTGGTCGGCGGGGCCACCGGCATGGGCGCGGCGGTGGTCGACGTCCTGCTCTCGGCCGGCGCCGAGGTCGTCGTCATGGACCGGGCCACCGTCGACCGCGACGAGGTCACCTTCATCGGTGTCGACCTGTCCGACAAGGCGTCGATCGAAGCCGCCGTGGACGCGTGCGGGGGGCCGGTGCACGCCCTGTTCTCGTGCGCCGGTGTCGCCGACGGCACCCCCGGCATCGAGAAGATCAACTTCCTCGGCCACCGGCACCTGATCGGCCGGCTGGTCGCCGACGGGGCGCTGGGGCGGGGCGCGGCCATCGGGCTGATCTCGTCCGCCGCCGGGTTCGGCTGGGAGCAGAACCTCGAGCTGCTCAACGAGTACCTCGCCATCACAGACTTCGACGACGCTGCCGCGTGGGCCCAGGAGCACGGCAAGGCCGACTACCTCTGGAGCAAGCTGGCCATCAACGCCTACGTGGCCCGCGAGGCCTTCGCCCTGCTCCAGAAGGGCATCCGCATCAACGCCACCCTGCCGGGTCCCACCGACACCCCTCTCGCGCAGGCCAACGCCGACACCTGGCTGACCTTCGCGTCGGACTACCGCGACGCGGTCGGCACCCAGCCGTCGACCCCGCTGGAGCAGGCCTACCCGCTGGTGTTCCTGGGCAGCGAGGCGGCGGTGGGCATCACCGGCGTCACCCTGGTGTCCGACGCCGGCTACTTCTCCGCCGGTATGAGCGGCTCGTTCGAGCCGGCGACGGGCGCGGTGGAGTTCATGCGCAGCGTCTTCTGACGTGACCGACCCGACGGCGGCGGCACCGGTCCGGCCGCTGCCGCAGCTGACGCCGGCCAACGAGTGGTTCTGGACCTCCGGGGCCGACGGGCAGCTGCGCATCCAGGGCTGCACCGAGTGCTCGGCCCTGGTCCACCCGCCGGTGCCCATCTGCCCGGTGTCGGAGGACCGACGGGTTCTCGTCGAGGGCGACGCGCATGGCCGGTCATTGACGGGAGGGGTCGGTCGCCTGGGCGACGGCGGCGGCCAACGAGTTGGTGTCCCGGCTTCGGCGAGCGTTTCGCCATGCGAGTCCGGCTACGGGAGCCCGATCGGGTGACCTAGGCCACCGGCGATTCCAGCTGACCCACTACCGACGGGCGGGAGTCGTCAGGCGCAGTGCCGGGCGGGCGGCTACGGGCGTTCTGGGCACGAATCGATCGGATTTCCTGGGGTTCACAGGCATGAGATCCCGTTTTTCCGGGTATGATTGGCGTGTGATCGAAGAACTCGCCACCGCCATCGACGACCTGGCCCTGCCGGTCGACGGCGACGTGCTCGCGTCGGTGCTGGAGCTGCGCGATCGGTTCGAGGCGAAGATCTGCGAGGCGGTCTGCGCGTTCGACGACAGCAGCGAGTGGGACACCCAGGAGGGGTGCGCGTCGATGACGGCGTGGCTCCGGGTCCGCGGGCGGATGACCAACCGGGACGCCCACCGCCTCGCCCAGACGGCCCGCCGGTTGCGGTCGCTCCCGACCCTGCGCGCGGCGTGGCTGTCGGGGGAGGTCTCGGGCGGCCACGTCTCCGCGGTCGTGGCCAACCTGTCCGACCGGACGGCGCCGCTGTTCCAGCAGGCCGAGGACGACTTGGTACCCGCGCTGGCCGAGCTCGACGTGACCGGCGCGGTGCTCACCATGAAGGCCTGGGCGACGATGGCCAAGGAGATCCTCGACGACGAGAGCTCCGGTGAGCCCGACCCCGACCGGTCCGCCCACCTCTCCCCCACCCTCTCCGGTGGCCGGCTGGATGCGAACCTCGAGCCCGAGGCCTTCCACGCCGCCCAGGCCGCCCTCCGCCTCGTCATGGGGCAGCGGACCGACGAGGACGAGCGCACCCCGACCCAGCGCCGGCATGACGGCTTGGCCGAGATCTTCACCCACTTCCTCGACCACCAGACCGATCACCTCGGCGGACGTCACCGCCCGCACCTGAACGTCACCATCGGACTGGACGCCCTCGTCGCCGGTCGCGGGCAGGGCACCTTCGACGACGGCACGCCCATCGGCGCCGCCGACGCCCGCCGTCTCGCCTGCGACGCCAACATCCACCGCGTCATCACCCGGGCCGACGGATCGGTCCTCGACTACGGCCGGACCACCCGCACCATCTCGGCGCCGCTCTTCGCCGCCCTGTCGATCCGGGACAAGGGCTGCCGGTACCCCGGCTGCGACCGCCCGGCCCACCGCACCGACGGCCATCACATCAAGCACTGGACCGCCCACCACGGCGAGACCGAACCCGACAACCTCGTCCTCCTGTGCCGGTGGCATCACGGCGTGATCCACCGACCCGGCTGGACCATCGAGCTCAGACCCGACGCCACGGTCGTCGTCACCACCCCCCTCGGCCGAGTCCTCACCAGCCACCCTCCCAACGCGGGGACCCTCGCCGCCTGACCCCCGCGACCCGGTGAGCCCGCTAACGCGGGCTCACCGCCGCGCCCCGTCGGCCGCGGGTACAGCAAGCCCAGCGACCGCACCTCCGCCCTCGGTATCCGCGACGAGGATCGACCCTTACGTCTGCGAGTTCACGACCCGGTGAAGGTCGGCCACCTCGCCCTTGATGCGGTCGACGGTCAACGCCGCGCCGCCAGCGGTGAGCACGACCTTGCGCCCGAGGGGGCCCTTGGAGGTGCTGATGGTGTCGAGCTGGGAGTACGTGAACGTCGTCAGCTTGTGGCCGACCAGGCGTGAGCCGTAGACGATCACCCGTCGGTCGGTGGCGAGGATGGCGCCGGGCAGCCGCTTCAGCTCGGTCACGTACCGACCGCGGACCGATGCCAGGACGCTCTCGCCTGGCTCGAGGTGCAACTCGGCCGCCTTCACGGGATCTGCCACCGCTTTTTGCCTCCCCTGGCCGGGTGCGGCCGGGCCTGAGGCCAAACCGTGGGTGGGCATGCCTGGGGAGGGAGCGGAGCGACCGTTCGGCAGGGAGGGGTCAGAGGTGGCGGGCAGACAGGCGTTGGCGGTGGGCTGGGGGGGAGCCGAACAGGACGCGGTCGAGGGTGGCGCGCTTGAGGTAGACGTGGAGGCCGCTCTCCCACGTGTAGCCGATGCCGCCGTGGAGCTGGAGGGCCTTGCCGACGACGTCGACGGCGGTGCCGCAGGCGTAGGCCTTGGCCATCGACACGGCGACGGCGGCGGCGGGGTCCGCGGCGGCCACCTGCTCGACGGCGGCGGCGACGAGCTCGCGGGCGACGGAGACCTGCACCAGCATGTCGGCGCAGGCGTGCTTCACGGCCTGGAACGACCCGATCGGGCGGCCGAACTGCTGCCGCACGCCGGCGTAGGCGACGGTGGCGTCGAGCATGGCCTCGCTCAGGCCGAGGCTGTCGCACGCCACGGCGACGGCCGCCCGGTCCCGCAGCGCGGCCACGGCGGCGGCGGGCTCGCCGAGGAACCGCCACACGACGGCGTCGCCATCCGCGTCCGCCACCTCGACGCCCTCGGCCACCTCGACGCCCTCAGCCCGGACCCGCGCCAGCCGGCGGGTGGTGTCGAGCACCGGCTGGGCGTGGACGTCCAGCCCGGGAGCTCCCGGGTCGATGCTGACGACGACGGGCTCGCCGTCGTCGTCGAGCGCCGGCAGGAGGAGACGATCGGCGTCGGCGGCGTCGGGCACGAAGGCCGCCTCGCCGTGGACCACCAGCCCGCCGCCCGACGAAGGCGTGACGCGGAACGGGAGCGAGG
>DATHEV010000348.1:0-3335 GCA_035318405.1 Iamia sp. | reverse complement strand
ATCCCGGCGGCCAACCGCTCGGCCAGTGCCGCCCCGAGCTTCCCCAGGTTCTCGCCCATGGTCGTGGACGAGATGCTCGAGCCGGTCAGCTCGCCGGCGACCGGCCGCAGGTCCTCGGTGAACGGCCCGTCGAACACCCACGACGAGTGGATGTCGGCCGACAGCACGACGGTGCCGCCGCCCCGCCGGTCGAGCAGGGACACCAGCCGGTCGCGCTCGGCCCGGTAGCCGTCCCACTGGTCGGTGCAGAGGGCGACGCCGTCGCGGAGCGTGTAGCCGTCGGGCAGCGGGCCGTCGAGGTCGAGGTGGTCGGGCATCGGGATCTCCATCACGCTGATGGGGACCTGGCTGGCGAGCAGGCACCACGGCCGCGTCCGATCGAGGATCCGCGCCGACGCCCAGTCCCACTGCGGGGCGGAGAGCAACGAGCGCGACGGGTCGTCGAGGTCCTCGCCCTCGTCGGGCTGCTCGTCGCGCCCGCCCAGCCGGGTGTCGAGCACGACGAGCTCGGCCAGGTCGCCCAGCACCACCGAGCGCCAGAGCCGCCGGTCGTCGGACGGGTCGGGCCACCGCACCGGCACCCACTCCTGGCGGGCCCGGTTGGCGGCGGCCAGGCGCTCGTGGAAGTCGCCGTGCTCCTCGGGGTCGTGGCCCTTGGCCCCGTCGTCCCACGTGTTGTCGGCCACGTCGTGGTCGTCCCACACGGCCACCATCGGGTGACGCTCGTGGAGCAGCTGGAGGTCGGTGTCGCGGCGGGCCTGGCGGTAGCGCAGCCGGTAGTCGGCCACCGTCACGAGGGACCGGGGCGGGTCGACGGCGATGTCGCCCTTCTCGCCGTCGTCCTCGTAGATGTAGTCGCCGGCGTGGTACACGAGGTCGACGTCGTCGACGGCGGCCAGGGCACGGGCCACGGTGAGCGGGGCCCGGGCCAGGTTGGCGCACGAGACCATGGCGATGCGGAGCGACCGGACGGCGGCGTCGGGGGCCGGCAGCGTCCTGGTCCGCCCGACCCGGGACCGCTCGCCCCCGGGCGTGGTGAAGGCGTAGTGGTAGGTCGTGGCCGGCTCGAGCCCGTCGGCATCGACGACCACGGTCCCGTCGCCGTCGGTGTCCACGGCGGCGGTGCCCGAGGCGACGACGTCGTCGAGGTCCTCGCCCCGGGCCACGACCCACTCGACGGTGGGGGCGTCGTCGGTCTGGGTCCACAGCAGCACCCCCTCGGGCGTGGGATCGAAGCTGGCGACCGAGTGGGGGAAGGCGGCGGCGTCGGAGGGCATGGACCTGTCCCTGCCCCTCCCGGCCCCGAACGACGCACGTGCCGATAGCGTCCCCCGCCGTGCCCGCCCCCTCGTTGCCCCGCTGGGCGCGCCGGGCCATCACCGTGCCGGCCGCCCTGGCGGCACCGTGGGTCCTGGCCGGCGCGGCCCCGCTCGCCGTGCCGGTGGTCCTGGCCCGTGACCTCGTCGACGGCGACGGCCGGCTGTGGCGGACTCGCGCCTACGCCATGGCCCTGGCCTACGCCGTGGCCGAGTCGGCGGGCGTCACCGCCAGCGCCGGGCTGTGGATCGCCGCCGGTCGCCAGGGCACCGAGACCGACCGCTCCCGGATGTGGCACCACACCCTCCAGCGGGCCTGGGTGGCCTCGATCCTGGCGGCGGCCCGGACCCTCCTCGGGCTGCGCTTCGAGGTCGAGGGGCTCGACCGGCGCGACGACCGTCCCCTCATCGTCCTGGGTCGGCACGCCAGCCTCCCCGACGCCTTCCTGCCCGCCGACCTGTTCGTCGTCCGGTCGAACCGCCTCCTGCGCATGGTGGTGAAGGACGACCTCGAGTGGGTGCCGTGCCTCGACATCGTCGGCCACCGCCTGCCCAACGCCTTCGTCGACCGGACGCCGTCGGACGGGGCCGAGGCGGTCGCCGCCCTGGCCCGGGTGATCGACGGGATGGGGGGCAGGGACGTGGCCGTGATCTTCCCCGAGGGGACCTACCCGTCGACCACCGCCCGGGAGCGGGCCCACGCCCGTCTGGCCGAGCGATCGCCCGAGCACGTCGAGCGGGCCCGGGCCCTGCGGCACCTGCTCCCGCCCCGGCCGGCCGGCACCCTCGCCCTGCTCGACGCCGTCCCCGACGCCGACGTGGCCATCCTCGGCCACGTGGGCCTCGAGGAGCTGTCATCGATGCGCCGTCTGGCCCGCTCGCTGCCGCTCCGCCACCCGGTGCGGGCCCGACTGTGGCGGATCCCCCGATCCGAGGTCCCCGTCGACCGGGAGGGGCGCATCGAGTGGCTGTGGCGCCGGTGGGAGATGCTCGACGACTGGGTCGACGCTGAGGTGGGGGCCCGACAGGCCCGGGAGCCCCAGGAGCCCCCCGAGCCCCGAGAGGCGGTGGCCTGATGGGCGCCGTGCTGGGCGCCGCCGCCGGGGGCGTGGCCGTCCTGATGCTCGTGACCTGGCTGATCAGCGTCGTCCGGCGCGACGCCAGCCTGGTCGACATCGTCTGGGGGCTGGGCTTCGTCGTCGTCGCCCTGACGTCGTTCCTCGTGGGCGACGGCGCCGACGCCCGCCGGACGCTGCTGCTGGCAATGGTCGGGGTCTGGGGCCTCCGGCTCGCCGGCTACCTGGCCTGGCGGAACCTGGGCCACGGCGAGGACCGGCGCTACCAGAGGATGCGCCGGCACTACGGCGAGTGGTTCTGGCTGATCAGCCTGGTCACCGTGTTCGCCCTCCAGGGCGTGCTGATGCTGGCGGTGTCGACGCCCGTGTGGCTGGCGGCCAGCGCCGAGCTCCCCACGGGCGTGGGCCCGTTGGCGTTCCTGGGCGTGGCGCTGTGGACCGTCGGGTTCGTGTTCGAGGCCGGGGGCGACATGCAGCTGGCCCGGTTCAAGGCCGACCCGGGGAACGAGGGCCAGGTCATGGACCGCGGCTTCTGGCGCTACACCCGCCACCCGAACTACTTCGGCGACTTCTGCGTCTGGTGGGGCATCGGGCTGGTCGCGGCCGAGACCGGTCCCGGCCGGTGGGGCATCGTCGGTCCGATCGTCATGACCGTCTTCCTGCTGCGGGTCTCGGGCGTGGCCCTACTGGAGAAGGACATCGGCTCGCGGCGACCCGAGTACGCCGACTACATCGAGCGCACCAGCGCCTTCCTCCCCCTCCCACCCAAGAAGACGACCTGACGTCGAACCTTGTGCGAGGTTCGCCGTGTCACGGTGAAGGTCGCACGAAGTTGGAGGGGTCGGGCGGTGGCGGTCACAGTCGACCGGTGCTGCCGCTGGTGTTCATCGACGTCGACGGGACGCTCATCGGGACGCCGGGCGTGCCCACCGACGACGTGTGG
>DATHEV010000347.1:0-6012 GCA_035318405.1 Iamia sp. | reverse complement strand
GGTCGCCGCCGCCGAAGGTGATCTGGCGCAGGTGGGGGTGGACGTCCTCGACGGCGACCACGGCGGTGACGAACGTCCGGATGGCGCCGAGCTGGGCGACCTCCTGCTCGGCGGTGGTGGTCCCCTCCTCGCCCGAGACCTCCCGGGCCCGCACCACCATGCCCAGCAGGGCGGAGGTGAACAGCAGGGGGTCGGTGACCTCCTCGTCGAAGTCGACCCGGAAGGGGTGCTCGCCGTCGTCGTCGACCGCCACGGCGTCGACGCCCCGGCCGTCGAGGGCGACCATGTGCGTCGCGGTGGCGTCGGGCCGCCCGCCCAGCACGCGCCCGACGAGCAGCACGGAGTCGGCGAAGTCGGTGTTGAGCCGGGCCAGGAGGTCGGCGCCGTAGGTCGCCAGGTAGGCGGGGACGGCGTCCGGGTCGGTGGCGGTCTCGGTGGCGGCGTCGGTCACCGGCCCACGGTACGGCCTGTTAGGTGACCCTTACAAGGGGTCGACGGCGGTGGGCGCAGGCGGGGGCGGCGCGGCCGCGGCCGACTCGAGCTCGCGGCGGGCCTCGCCGAGGCTGCGGGCCAGCTTGGGGAGCTTGGCCCCGCCGAAGAGGACGAGGACGACGACGAGCAGGATGGCCAGCTCGGGGGCTCCGAGGTTCACGGTGATCTCCTTCGATCGGGTGGCCCGATGGGCGATGCCGGCCATCATGGGCGACGGCACCGAGCACCGACAGGGTCGGACCTGGGCGTTCACCCAGAGTTCGCCGCCCGGCGCCCGCCGGATGGGTCAGCCGGCACCCTGGATGGCGGCCGGCACCATCGGGATCGGGTCAGCCGGCGCCCAGGACGATCGAGTCGAGCCCGCCGGCCTCGGCGCCGTAGACGCTCAGCGGGTCGGCCCGCACCCGCTCGTCGAGCAGCTTGGCGTCCTCGCCGACGAGGATGCGCCACTCGCCCGCCTTGACCGCGTCGAGGATGACGGTGGCGGCCTCGGCCGCGCTCATGGGGGCGTTGTCCCGGAAGGCCTCGCCCATGGCCGTGACCAGCCCGAGGACGGCCTCGTCGTCCATCCCCTCGGGGGAGAAGCCGCGGGTCTCCATCGCCTCGCGCACGGAGGCAGCCCGCTCGGCGTCGGACACGGGCTTGTCGGCACTGTGGATGGCGGCACTGTTCAGGACGATGTCGGTCCCGATGTGGCCCGGCATCACCACGGACACCTTCACGTGGGGGGCGTTGAGACGGAGGTCCTCCATCAGTGCCTCGGAGAAGCCCTTCACCGCGAACTTGGCCGAGCAGTAGGCGGTGTGGGGCACGCCGGGGCCGAGCGAGGCCCAGAAGCCGTTGACGCTGCTGGTGTTGACCAGGTGCCCCTCGGGGGCGGCGACCAGCAGGGGCAGGAACGACCGGGAGCCGTTGTAGACGCCGCCCCAGCACACGCCGAAGGTGCGCTCCCACTCCTCGCGGGTGGCGGTGACGAAGCTGCCGCCGCCCCCGATGCCGGCGTTGTTGAACACGAGGTGGACGTGGTCGGTCTCGTGCTGGGCCAGGACCTCGTCGCGGAAGCGGTCCATGGCCGCGGGGTCGGACACGTCGCACTGGTGCGTGGTGATGCGCACCGTGTCGGGCGCGTCCTTGCGGGCCAGCTCGGCCGTCTCGTCCAGGGTGGCGAGGTTGACGTCGCACGTGGCGACGCTCGCCCCGGCGGCGGCCAGCTGGACGACCAGCTCGCGCCCCATGCCCGTGCCACCGCCCGTGACCACCGCCAGTCGACCGTCGAAGGAGTCCATGCGCGGAACCTACATCGACCCTGCGACGACCGCCGGGCGGAGATCAGCCCTTCACGAGGTCCGGGAAGCTGGTCTCGACGAGGCGGCGGAAGCCGTCCTTCCAGCCGATCGTGGACGGGCCCGCCAGCGACTCCAGGAGGGTCGTGTCGGCCACCACGCTCTCGAGGCACTGGTCGGTCCGGTCGAACGTCGGCGTCAGCCCGGTCAGCTCGCCCAGGTAGGTGCACCAGTCCTCGACGCTGACCCGCTCGGACCCGGCCCAGTTCACGATCGTGGCCGGGACGCTCGCCGCGTCGAGCAGGGCCGGGAGGGTGCGGAGGATGTCCACGTCGTGGATGGGCGTGTACTCGGTCGGGCCGTCGGTGTGGACGGGGACGGGCTGGCCGGACTGCATCATCAGCAGGTGGAACGCGGGCCAGCCGTGGCCGTCGCCGTAGGGCACGTTGAGCCGGGCGATGGTGGTGGGCACGTCGTGGATGCGGGCCACCGTGCGGACGACGGTCTCGGCCGCGATCTTGGAGATCGAGTAGGTCGGCATCATCACGGCGTGGTTGTCGCCCAGGGGGTCGGTCTCGGCCATGGCGTCGTGGCCCTTGGGGGCGTAGACGCCCGTGGTCGAGCAGTGGAGGAAGCGGCCGGGGCGGACCCGGGCCAGGACCTCGCCCGCCGACTCGGCGTTGATGCGCAGGTCGGTCGGCCACCGGCCGGACTGGGCCACGGCCAGGTTGAGGACGATGTCGACGCCCTCGGTGGGGAGCTGCTCCAGGTCGCCCCGGTAGAGGTCGACGGTGGCGCAGGCGACGCCGGCGGCCTCCAGCTCGGCGCGCGCCGCCTCGTCGGTGAAGCGGGCCGCGCCGATCACCTCGTTGCCGGCCGCGGCCAGCGCGATGCTGAGCGGCTTGGCCACCCGCCCGGTGGCCCCCACGACGACGATGCGCTGACCCGTGATCTCCATAGAACACGTTCTAGTTCTGCGATGGCGACCGCGCTTGACCTCAACCGAGGTGGAGGTGGTCGACTGCGCCCGTGCTCGCAGTGTGGATGGATGAGGTCGGCGGTCCCGAGGTCCTGGTGGCGCGGGAGACGCCGGACCCCGTGCCCGGCGCCGGTGAGGTGCTGGTCGCGGTGACGGTGGCGTCGATCACCTTCGTCGAGACCCAGGTGCGCGGCGGGCGGGGGCCGTTCCCGGCGACGCCGCCGGTCATCCCGGGCAACGGCGTGGGCGGGGTCGTGACCGCCGTCGGTCCGGGCGGCGACGACGGGATGGTGGGCCGTCGAGTGGTGACCACGACCGGCGGGTCGGGTGGCTACGCCGCGCTGGTGGCCGTGCCCGCCGAGGGGCTGATCGACGTGCCGGCCGGCGTCCCGCTGGACGACGCCACCGCCCTGCTGGCCGACGGGCGGACCGCCACGCTGTTGGCCCGGACCGTCGCCGCCCAGCCCGGCGAGCGGGTCCTGGTTCTGGCCGCGGCGGGCGGCGTCGGGTCGCTGCTCGTCCAGCTGGCGGGGGCGACGGGGGCGACGGTCGTGGGCTCGGCGGGCGGGGCGGACAAGGTCGCGTCGGTCCGGGCGCTCGGGGCGGCCTCGGCGGTCGACCACGCCACGCCGGGATGGTCGGCGGGAGTCGCCCCGGTCGACGCCGTGCTCGACGGCGTCGGCGGATCGGTCGGGCGGGAGGCCTTCGAGCTCGTCGCCCCCGGCGGGAGGGTGCTGCGCTACGGGATGGCCAGCGGGTCGTTCACGGCGATCGACCCGGAGGAGGCGGCCACCCGGCGGGTCACGCTGCTGGAGAGCGGCCGCCCGTCGCCGGCGGAGATGTCGTCGCTCACTGCGTCGGCGCTGGCGTCGGCGGCCGCGGGCGAGCTGCGACCGATCATCGGCCAGCGCTTCCCCCTGGCGCGGGCCGCCGACGCCCACCGGGCCATCGAGGCCCGCCTGACCGTCGGCAAGACCCTCCTCGACATCTGACCAGGGTGGCGGACCAGGAGGTGCCTGGCACCTCGTGGTCCGCTTGGGTGTCCGTCCAAGGTCCGGGGGGCTGGGCTGGGCGGGGCGGGCGAGGGAGGAGCAGACTCCCGGGCCATGCCCTCGACGCGTGACGACCTGGTGGTGATCGGCGGCAACGCCGGCGGCCTGTCCACCGCGGTGGCGGCCCGCCGCGCCGGCCTGGCCCGCGTCCGGGTGCTCGAGCCCGGCACCGCCATGGCCCTGCCCGGCATCGTCGGCGAGCACGGCCTCGACGCCGCCTACGGCGAGACGGTCACCTCGATCGACCTCGACGGCGACGACCTGGTGGTCACCACCGGTCGCCAGTCGTACCGGACCCGGACCGTGCTCGTGGCCCAGCGCCAGCCGGCCGGCGACTGGACGCCGCCCGTCCCCAGCTCGGCCAACGGGCGGGTCACCGTCGACACCCTGCCGGAGCACCCGGCCGACGAGGACGTCCTCGTCGTGGGCATGACCGACCACGCCGTCGAGCTCACCGCCGCCCTCGCCGACCAGGGCGCCGGCGTCGTTCTGGCGGCCGGGGGCATGGACCCGACCCGTCTCTCGCCCGTGGCCGACGCCGCCCTCCGCCGGCTCGAGCGCGAGCGCCTCGCCACCCTGCTGTACCGCTCGATCCCGACGCAGATCGGCGAGGTCGACGGCTACCCGATGGCCTTCTTCGGCGACCGCCGGACGCCCGACCTCCAGTTCGATCACATCGTGTTCGCGTCCGGGCGCAGCGCCCTGGCGCCGGCGGATGTCGGGCTGTCCGAGGCGGCTCTCGCCAGCGGCCGCGTCTGGTTCATGGGCGAGGACGACGAGACCGGCGACCTGCCCTCGGCGCCGAGCTGGCGCATCGCCCGGGACCTCGTCGGTGCCGCCTTCCCCGAGGTCGAGCTGCCCGAGCCGGCCTCGCCGCTGGCCCGCCGGGGCAAGCACGCCGGCGTCATCGACGAGCTGCGGACCGAGCACTACAACGCCACCATCACCCACTTCGAGCCCACCCACTCGGACCTGTGGGTGCTGCGGGTGAAGCCCGACCACGGGTCGGTGTCGCACCTGCCCGGCCAGTACGCGTCGCTCGGGCTGGGGTTCTGGGAGGAGCGCATCGACGACGCCGTCGACCCCGGCCTCGACACCCGCTGGGACAAGATGGTCCGCCGGTCGTACTCGATCTCGCACCCGATCTTCGACGAGCACGGCTACCTGGCCGGCGAGGCCGACGAGCTCGAGTTCTACATCGTCCTCGTCCCGCCGACCGACGGGAACGTCCCCGGCCTGACGCCCCGGCTGGCGCTCAAGCGGCCCGGCGATCGCATCTACCTCGGGCCCAAGGTGGCCGGGCGCTACACCCTCGGCCCCGTCACCGACCCGTCGTGGACGGCGATCTTCCTCTCGACCGGCACCGGCGAGGCCCCCCACAACGCCATGGTCACCGAGCTGCTGCGCAAGGGCCACCACGGCCCGATCGTCTCGGCCGTGTCGGTGCGCCAGTGGGCCGACCTGGGCTACCGGGCCCAGCACGACGAGCTGGCCCGCCGCTACGCCAACTACCGCTACATCCCGCTGCCGACCCGCGAGCCCGACGTCCCCAAGCGCTACATCCAGGACCTGATCCGCGACGGCGACGTCGGCGACCTGGACGCCACGTCGACCCACGTCTTCCTGTGCGGCAACCCGGCCATGATCGGCCTCCCCGAGGAGGTCGACGGCGCCTCGGTCTTCCCCGCGGTGACCGGCGTCGTCGAGCTGCTGACCGACCAGGGGTTCACCCTCGACCACCGCACCCAGCGCGGCACCATCCACTTCGAGGAGTACTGGTAGCCCGTCCCGCGTCGGAGGGCGCCGGACTCGTATCCTCGGCCACGACACGGGGAGGACCATGGCGACCATCAGCTACGTCGAGGGCCAGATCAAGCGTCTCGAGGGTTTCGCGGTCAGGATCCGGTTCGCCGGTCCGGGCGGCGCGAAGGGCCGCGACGTCCGGGGCGACAAGGCGCAGATCGCCGGCTACCCCTACCGACGGAAGCGTCCGGACGAGCACAGCGTCGCCGACTGGGTGTCGGGGCGCTTCCGCACGACGTACCCGGGCTTCCAGGTCGATGTCCTGGACACCGATGGCAACACCGTCCACGGGCGGAAGAAGCTCGGGAACCTCCGGTCCGAGTACGGGAGCTGACCACCCCGTCGCGCCGGAGGACGGCACGGGTCATCCGGGCGGGGGCCAGGCTCCGATCTGGGCGAGGAG
>DATHEV010000346.1:0-3165 GCA_035318405.1 Iamia sp. | reverse complement strand
AGGAGTGGGGCCGGTTCGCCTACCCCCGTCAGCGGGAGGCGCCGTTCCTGAGCATCCCCGACTTCTTCCAGCCGGTGTCGTCGGGCGAGCAGGACTACGCCGCCTTCATGATCGTCACCATGGGCGAGCGGGTGTCGGAGCGCACCGCCGAGCTGTTCGCCGCCAACAAGTACGCCGACTACCTCAAGCTGCACGGCATCAGCGTGGAGATGGCCGAGGCCCTGGCCGAGCTGTGGCATCGCCGCATCCGCGAGGAGCTGGGCTTCGCCGAGGAGGACGGGCCCACCCTCACCGGCCTGTTCCGCCAGCAGTACCGGGGCGGTCGCTACTCGTGGGGCTACCCGGCCTGCCCGGACCTGGAGGACAACGAGCGGGTGGCCCACCTGCTCGGCGCCGACCGCATCGGCATCGAGGTCAGCGAGGACACCGGCTACCAGTACCAGCCCGAGCAGACCACCTCGGCCATCATCCTCCACCACCCCGCGTCCAAGTACTTCGTCGTCCGCTGAAGCCGGACGAGCCCCGCCCTCTCCCGCCGACGCTGCCGGGGCGGACGCGACCGAGCCTGGTCACGCTGCGACGGCTGGGGATCACGGCGGTCTCGGCGCTGCCGCTGCTGCCGCGCTCGCCGGCGTCCCGGGCGCGGGTGGGCGACGGGGTCGAGCTGACGGTGGTGGCGGCCAACCTCGAGCGGGGCGAGCGCGACCCGGTGGCCCAGGCCGAGGCGCTGGTGGCCCTGGACGCCGATGTCCTGCTGCTGTGCGAGCACACCGCCGCCACCCGGGCGGCGCTGGCCACCGCCGGCCTGGCCGAGGCCTTCCCCCACCGGGCCGACGCCGCCGACGACGGCTACTTCGGCACGCTCGTCGCCTCGCGCCACCCGCTGGCGGGCGCCGGGGAGCGCGACCTCGGCGGCCGCTCCGGGCAGGTGGTCGACGTCGTCGTCGACGGGGTGCCCGTCCGGCTGGTGCCGGTGCACACCCAGGCCCCGATCTTCGACCGCGACGTCGCCGTCTGGCACAGCACCGTCGCCGCCAACGCCGCCGTGGCCGACGAGGTGCCGGGCTCGGTCGTCCTGGCCGGTGACTGGAACGCCACCGGGGGCCACGGGCGGTTCCGGCGCGAGCTCGAGCGCCACGGCCTGGTCGACGCCAGCGCCGTCCTCGGCCACCGCTGGTACCCGACGTGGCCGGTCGACAAGCCCGTCCACCGCGTGTCGCTCCCGCCCGTGCTCACCCTCGACCACGTCGTCGTCAGCGAGACCGTGGAGGTCGTCGCCCTGGAGCGCCTCGCCCTCCCCGGCTCCGACCACCGCGGCCTCTGGGCCACCCTCCGCCTCCCCCGTTAGCCGAACCTTGTGCGAGGTTCGCCGTACAGCGGTGAACCTCGCACAAAGTTCGGCTGGGGTCAGCCTTCAGCGGGGCTGGTGGAAGGTGGTGATGACGTCGTGGTAGCGGGTCACGGTCGAGCGACCGCCGGGGCCCCAGCGGTCGGTCTGCTGGGCGATGCGCAGCCCGGCCCGCTCGGCCTCCTCGGCCACCATGCGGCCGTTCAGGTTCGAGCGGTTGCCGTCGCCACGCAGCAGGTGCTGGGCCACGACCCGGGTGGCGACCTTGCCCGGCTTGCCCTTGTCGGCCAGCTTCGGCGCCAGGGCGAGGCCGGCGTCGGTCTTGTCGGCGTGGTGGATCACGGCGAAGCCGCCGGGACGGAGCACCCGGGCCAGCTCGCGGATGTAGGCGAAGACGTCCTCGGGGTCGATGTGGACGAACGAGTCGAACGACCACACGAAGTCGGCCGAGGCGTCGGGCACGGGGATCGACGAACCGTCGGTCTGGACGTAGTCGACGTTGGAGGCGTCGGCGAAGCGCTCCTTGCAGGCCTGGAGGCACTCGGGGTTGAGGTCCACCAGGCTGACCGAGCGGGAGAGCGGGATGATCGTCTCGCTCCAGCGGCCGTGGCCGGGTGCGATCTCGACCACATCGCGCTCGGGCCCGATGTAGGGCAGCAGGAAGGCCTCGATCAGGCCCTGCTTCCACTCCGGGTAGGGGACCTTGCAGTGGGCCGCCATGCCCGACCACTCGTCGCCCCCCTCTTCCCAGGTGTGCTCACGGCCCCAGGCCTCGCGGTTCCAGTCCTTCGTCGGCATGAGGGCTCCATCGGCAGCGCCGCGCTCGGTTGTAGTGCAGACGGCGGTGGTTCGTGATCCCGGTGCAGGTCAGGACAGAAGGGCCCGCGCCACCAGGTCGGTGCCGAAGGCGGTGAGGATGGCCAGGTAGAGCAGGCCGGTGGCCGCCATCACGGCGCTGTACTGGCGTTCCTTGAGGGCGGCCCGGGTGACGGCGAGGAGCCCGAGGGTGGTCACGGCGCAGGTGATCCACGTCCAGCCCAGGATCCCGCCGTAGCCGTCGTCGATCGATCCGTTCAGCACCGACACCATCCCCGTCGGCACCAGCAGCAGGGCCACCTCGAGCGGCCACACGATCGCCGTGGCCCGGACCAGCTCGAGCAGCGGGCCCCGGGCCAGGCCGGGCTGCACGAGGTACCAGTGCCCGAGGAGCATGGCGTCGCTGATGGCCCCCAGGAACAGGGCGCCGACGATGGTGCGGGCCACCGACAGCCAGACCGGCGACCCGGCGTCGATGCCCGCGGCCACCAGGCCGACGAGGCCGATGCCGACGGGGATCAGGTCGAGCACGGGTGGGAACTCGGGCGCCGCCTTGTCGAAGCGCTGCTCGTCCCGGTCGATGCCGGTCATGGCCGCCACCCGGGCGCTGCGGCGCTCGACCCGCTCCCGCTGGCCGGAGACCCCGGCGGCCTTGCGGGCCACCGAGACGGCGAGGGCGGCGGCGGCGGACAGGCCGACGCCGAGGGACGCGAGGTCGCGGACCCAGACGGGCCCGATCCGGAGCCCGATGTAGGCACCGATGAGGGCCATCAGCCCGAAGGTGCCGCGGAGCAGCCAGCCGTACCCGAGACCGACCTCGCGACGGCGGGTGGTCACCCAGAGGAACGCCAGCCCGCCGGTGGCCAGCACGACGCCGATCGAGGCGAGGTCGCGCCCCCACGCGGGGCCGATGCGGAGCCCGATGTATGCGCCGATGAGGGCCATCAGCCCGTAGGTGCCGCGCAGCAGCCAGCCGTAGCCGAGGCCGACCTCGCGGCGCC
>DATHEV010000345.1:0-4957 GCA_035318405.1 Iamia sp. | reverse complement strand
TGGTGGCCTGGAGGTCACCGGACCCCGCGCTCACGGTCGCCGCGAGGCACTCCGATGGCACCTGGGCCGAGGCGGGCGGCGCGGACGGCACCGGTCCCGCCAGACCCACCAGGACGAGCAGGGCGACCAGCCCGACCCGCGCGACCGACCGACGACTCCGCGTCACCGCCATGTGACCCTCCGATGGATTCTCCGGCCGCGCCTCGATGCCGACCGCCGAGTCACAGCATGGCACAGAAAGTGGTTACTTACTCACCCTCCGTGGGGTTAGCCGAAGCGGGTGTGGGCTCTCGCCAGGTACTCGGCGCTGCTGGCCAGGTCGACGGCGAGGGCGATGTCGCCCCGGGCCACGACGCGGGGGCCCCAGAAGGTCACCGCCCCGGGCTCGGCGGCCCGGCCCAGGAGGGCCTGGTACAGGCCCTGGACACGGGTGGCGGCCGACTCCCGCGACTGGAAGATCTGGAGGGCCACCCAGCCCCGGCCCCGCGTCGGCACCTGGCCGACCCAGTAGGCCCGGTCGGCGTTGCTGGCGGTGCGACCGAGGACCTTCACGTACAGGTCCGACACCCAGGTGGGCAGCGTCCCCCCGCCGATCCCGTTCAGGTACTCCGCCGAGGCGTAGAACCCGGCCGCCGCCTTGGCGACGGTGGTCCGGCCCGAGCGGATGGCGTCGATCCAGTACGCCCGGCCCCCCGGGTCGCCGGGCCGGCCCAGGGTGTCCTCGTAGAGGCCGTCGACGATGGCGGCCACCCACTCGTCCGAGGCGGCCAGCACGGTCACCACCGCCCGGCGGGTGGTGGTGCCGATGTCGACGGCGATGGCGCGCTCCTCGAGGTGGATGGCGCTCGGCTCCTGGTCGAGGAAGTCCTCCCACGCGGCGCGGACGAACGCTTCGCCGTCGGTGACGGCCGGGATGGTGACGGGGAGCGAGGCGTTGGAGGCGATGCCCCCGCCGCCGGCGTAGATCGGCGTCACCACGGCCGTGACCGCCGTGCCGCGGGGGACGTCGTCGACGAAGGCCGAGGTGGCCGCGGCGCCGGCCGTGGCGGTGCGCGCCACCTCGGGCAGGGCGATCTCGTACCCGGTGGGGGCGGCGGTCCCCGGCCAGCGCACCGGCGGGGTCCAGCTCACGTGGATCCCGCCGTCGACCTCGCCGGTCCCGTAGGCCCGAGCGACGATGGTCCCCGGGCGGCGGGGCGAGCGGTCGGCCCGGCAGGGCTGGTTGCGGAGGCTCTGGGCCTGGACGGTGACGCCCGGGACCGAGCACGACGGCGCCGTCGTGGGGAGGGCGGCGATCGCCCCGGGGTCGTTGACGAGGGGCAGGGCCACGCTCGACGGCCGGCCGACCGAGTGGCCGACCGTGTTGGTGGCCTCGCCCGGCAGCTCGGTGTAGTCCCACAGCGGCTGGTTGCCACCGGGGGCCTCGATGCTCAGGCGCAGACGGCTGCCCGGACGCACCACGTGGGCGAAGGGGAAGAGGGCGAGCCGGACCGGCACCAGGGTGTCGGCCGGGATCGGGGCGGCATCGCCCTCGCGGTGGGTCGGCCACGGGCGCAGCGCCGTGCTGCGACCGGCGTCGAGGGCCCGGTGGCTGGCGCGGAGCCAGCCGCTCTGGACGTAGACCTCCTGGCCGTCGGGGCGGACCTCGGTGATGACGGCCTCGAGGTCGGTGTCGGCCGCGGTCGAGCCCAGCCACAGGTCGACGCTGCCCGACCCGGCGTAGACCGACGTGCCGGTCGCCGGCGGGGTGGTGAAGGTCAGGGCCGTGTCCTCGGCCGGCGACGCCCAGTGGACGTCGGGGTGGCGCTTCCACATGGCCTCGGTGGCCCCGTCGAAGGTCGGCGGGCGGATCTCGTCGGGGGCGTAGCGGTACGACGAGGTGGCCCGGGCCACGTCGTCGGCCACCGCGCTCGGCGGGGTCGGGCCCAGCGCGCCGTCGGGCTGGAGGTACCAGCGCTGGGCGGTGGTCCCGGGCATCGGCCAGGCGTCGTAGGAGCGCTCGGCGGTGGCGTAGGGCGCACCCTCCTTGCCGGCCACGCCGCCGACCTCGTAGCGGACGCGGATCGGCTTCTCCTGCTCGTACTTCGCCTTGGCCGCGCTGAAGGTCATGCCGGTGAAGCGGTCGGGCGGGATCTCGATGGGCTGATCGAAGAGGTCGCCCAGGATCCCGGGCAGCAGCGGGCGCAGGAAGCTCATGTCGGGGACCTGCCGGCCCACGTAGAAGTCGACGAACTCCATCACCCGTGGCAGCTCGGTCGGGCCCATGGGATCGGCGTGGGCGCCGTTGCCGAACGTGCCCCGGAAGGCCTGGCCGCTGTTCCCCAGGATCTCGGCCAGGTGGACGGCGCTGCCGCCCGTCTGCTCGTCCTGGAACTGGGCGGCCAGGTAGGTCGGCACCTCGATCTGGTCGGCGAAGCTGGAGATGGCCAGGTACTCGTACTCGTCGGAGTCGTAGCGGTCGGGGCTGATCTCCTCCTCCAGGTCGCGGCTCTGGAGCCGCAGCACCTGGTTGGCGGCGCAGGTCGTGTCGCCGTTGGCGATCCGCTCGCGGACCCACGGGCGGGCCGACGGCTGGGCCGCCTCCTGGCGGTCGAGGGCCCACTGGAGGGCGAAGCCCTCGTTGCGGATGCCGCCGGGGTAGAGGATGCCGCGGTAGGCGTCGGCGTACGGCGAGAGCGGCGTGATGGCCCGGAGGTGGGGCGGCTGGGTGGCCGCCACGTAGAGCTGGCTGATCCCCGAGTAGGAGATGCCGACCATCCCGACCCGACCGTTCGACCAGCTCTGGGTCGCCACCGTCTCGATGACGTCGTAGCCGTCGGTGCTCGTGGCCGGCTCGTAGTAGTCGAAGGCGCCGCCGGAGCACCCGCTGCCCCGCATGTTCACGGCCACGACGACGTAGCCGCGGGCGGCGTAGGGCAGCGCCTCGGGCGGGAGGGCGGCGGGGTTCGACGGGTCGTAGCCCGAGTAGGTCACGACGACGGGACGGGGACCGGTGGTGGTCCCGGCGAAGGGCATCACGATGTTGGCGCTGAGGAGGGTGCCGTCCCGGGTCGGGATGTAGGTGTAGCCACCGGCAGCCGGGAGGTCGATGCCCTCGTAGAACGACGGATCGGGGGGGAAGTCGGGTGACATCACGTAGACCGGGGGAGCCGTACCCTCGCTGGTGCTGACGTGGTAGCCGGTGGAGCCCCACTGCAGGTCGCGGAAGAGCACCGCGCCCTGGGCGTCGGCCTCCTCCGTGATCTCCCAGTCGAGGCCGAACGGGCCGCCGGTGATCGAGACCTCGGTGCCCGGGGCGTGGCCCCAGGTCGCCACCTGCTCGATGCTGCCCCGGACGCTGAACGAGACGGCCGCCGCGGCCGGCGTCGGGGCGAGGGCCCCGGGGGCCAGGGCCGTGACCAACCCGACCAGCGCCATGAGGAGCGCGACCGTCGCCCTGCGTGCCTGCATCCGTCGTCTCCCCTGTCTCCGCCGTCCGGTGACGCTCGGTGACCGCATCATCCCACGCCGCACCGCGGGCGTCAGGTGGTGAGGGCGCGGAGCTCGGCCAGGAGGGTGGCGGTGGCGGGGAGGTCGACGCCGGCGGCGCGGGCCACGGCCAGCGGGGCGGCGTAGATGGCGTCGAGCTCGAGGGGACGACCGGCGTCGAAGTCGAGCCGCATGCTGGGCGCGTAGGGCGTCATGCCGGCGGTGGTCGTCAGCATCTCGCTGACGAAGGCGGCGGGGATGTCGCGCCCCTCGGCCGCGGCGCCGGCCCGGACCTCGTCCATCAGGGTGCGGACCCGATCGGTCACCGCCGGGTCGGCCAGCATCTGGTCGGTCCGGGACCGCAGCACGACCGCCAAGCCGTTGAAGGGGATGTTCCACACCAGCTTCCGCCACCGGCCCAGCACCAGGTCGGCCACGGCGACGCCCCCGACCCCGGAGGCGTCGAGGTCGGCGACGGCCGCGGCCACGGCCGGCGTGGTGCCGGCCGCCGTCCCGTCGGCCCGGTGCTCGCCCACGCTCACCGGCCCGAAGTCGAGGTGGCTGATCCGCCCGGGCCCGACCCGCTGGCTGCACACGAAGGCCATCCCGCCCAGGACGGTGGCGCCGTCCGGAAGCCCGACGGCGGCCGCGGCCTCGACCCCCAGCCCGTTCTGGAGCACGAGCAGGGCGGCGCCCGGGTGGCGGGCGACGATGGCGGCGGCGACCCCGGCGGCCGCCGGGGTGGTGGTCTTGGTGGCCAGGACGACGACGTCGACCTCGGGCACGGTCTCCGGGGAGACGTGGACCGGGAGCCGGGCGTGGACGTCGCCGAGCGGCGAGGCGAGGTGCAGCCCCTCGGTGCGCAGTACGTCTGCGTCGGAGCGGGCGACGAGGTGGACCTCGCACCCGGCGGCGTGGAGCCGGGCGGCGTAGAGCCCGCCCACCCCGCCGATCCCCACCACCGCCCACCGACGCCCCGTCACCGGCTCAGCATCCACTCGTCGGACCACGGGTCGCGGGGCTCGTGGGCGAGGTCGACGGTGGGGTCGATGAAGCGGGCCGGGGGACGCCCGTTGAACGACACCCAGGAATCGACCCGGACCTCGGCACCGGGGCGGCCGTGATCGGCCTCGGTGGCGGCGAGGGCGAGGGCGGCCTGGTGGATCAGGTCGGGCTCGGTGGCCATGACCTGGATCTGGGCCCGGGTGTAGAGCCCGCCTCCGTCGGTGGCGCGGGTCCGCCCGGTGGCCGGATCGTGGACGAGGAAGGTCACCGAGCCGCTCTTCTCCACCAGCAGCACGTTCCAGGCGAAGCGGTAGCCCTGGCCCGTCCACCGGTGGTCGCCCTCGTAGGCCAGGTACCGCAGCGGCAGCGCCACCTGCACCACGACCCACACCACCGCCAGCCCCACCACCACCCGCCGCCGCCACGCAGCCCCCGAACTGGCGATCAGATCCGGTGGTTTCCCGCCGGATCTGATCGCCAGTTC
>DATHEV010000344.1:0-4968 GCA_035318405.1 Iamia sp. | reverse complement strand
GCCCGGTCGAGCCGGGCCGCCGTCACCAGCGGCACGGTCGAGCTGCTCGACGGCACCACCTCGCTCGGCACTGCCACCCTCGGGCCCGACGGCCGGGCCACCCGCACGGCCACGTTCTCCAGTCCCGGCACCCACTCGGTGACGGCCCGCTTCACGGGGACGGCGGGGGCCGCGTCCAGCACGTCCACCCCGGTGGTCGTCACCGTCACGGCGGCAGCCGATCCGGACCCGGACCCGGACCCCGATCCCGACCCGGACCCGGACCTGACGCCGAGCGGCACCCGCACCGGCACTGGGGTGAAGGGCCAGACCCTCACGGCCACGCCGGTCGACGACCTCGACCCGGCCGGCACCGAGGTCGAGGTCGTGGGCACGGGCTTCACCGAGGCGGCCGGCTTCGACCTCGACGAGGGCGGGATGTACCTCAGCTTCTGCGTCGACAACGGGGCCGGCGCCCAGCCCACCCCGTGCGTCGGCGGCGTCGACACTGAGGGGACGTCGGGGGCCTCGCAGTGGGTCACCAACAACCCGTACGTGGGCGTGCCCGACGACGCCGTCACGCCGATCGCCACCGATGGCTCGTTCACGACCCACATCACCGTCGCCGCCCGCGACGAGTTCGTCGACTGCCTCGACCTGCCGGCCGGCCAGCGCTGCGTCATCGTCTCCCGGGTCGACCATCGGGCCACCGCCGACCGCACCCAGGACGTCAAGGTCCCCGTCTGCTTCGCCGGCGAGGCCGCCTGCGCCACCGACCCCATCGACCCGACGGGCACGCCGGGCGGGAACCCGCCCTTCGGCGGCTACCCGCTGGCGCCCAGTGGCCCGGCCTACACGCCGCTGGCCGGACCCGGCGCCCTGGCCGCCACCGGCTTCTCGGGCCGCACCCTCCTGCCCGCCGGCCTGGTTCTGATCGGCGTCGGCGCCGCCCTCGTCCTCGTCGCCCGCCGCCAGGCCGCCCGCCTCCGGCTCGCCCCGGCCGTCGTGGCCCCGACGCCGACCCCCTGACCTCTTCCGGGTGGCCGGTGGCCGCCCGCTCCCGCCCCCCCGTCCCCGGAGGACCGATGTCCGTCCCCACGCCCGCTCACCCGCCCCGCCCTCGTCGACGTCGGATGGTCGCCGTCCTCACCGCCGCGGCCGTCGCCGCCGGCCTGCTCGGCGCCGTCTCACCCGCCGGCCCGGTCGCCGCCGCCCCCGGCACCGGCACCGGCACGCTGGGCCAGACGCTCACCGTGTCCGACGTCGACGACCTCGACCCGGAAGGCGCCACGGTCACCGTCACCGGCGAGGACTACGACGTGGCCGGCTTCGATCTGGCCACCGAGGGGATGTACCTGGCCCTCTGCGTCGACAACGGCCCGCTCACCGCCCCCAGCCCGTGCGTCGGCGGTGTCGACATCGGCGGCGAGGGCGGCGCCTCCCGCTGGGTGACCAACAACCCGTACCCCGGCACGCCGGCGATCTCGATCGGCGCCGACGGCTCGTTCACGACGACCCTGACCCTCGAGGCCGCCGACGCCAACGTCGACTGCAACGACCTGCCCGTGGGCCAGTCGTGCCAGGTCGTCACCCGCATGGACCATCGGGCCAGCGGCGACCGCAGCCAGGACGTCAAGGTCGCCGTGGACTTCGCCGAGCCCGAGGCCGGGGCCCACCTGGCGCTGTCGCCGGCCAACGGCCTCTTCACCGAGGGCCAGGACGTGGTCGTCACCGGCACCGGCTACCCGACCGCCGGGCCCGGCCTCTACGTCGTCTTCGGTCCCGAGCCCGAGAACAACACCGACGCCACCATGTACGGGGCCCAGGTCTTCGTGCCCTCGTCGGCCATCGCCTCCGACGGCTCGTTCAGCGTCAGCCTCACCGACGTCGAGCCCGTCTACACCGGTGCCGACGAGGAGGACTACGACTTCACCGAGGGCGGCGGGTTCATCTCCACCATGCGGGCCCATGGCACGCCCGACGCCAACGGCGACTGGGCCCGCAGCAAGCCCGTCACCTTCCGTGCCCGCACCGCGACCGAGTCGTTCGTGACCGCGGCCCACGCCGACTTCCTGGGCGAGGAGCCCACCCGGCCCGAGCTGGCGGTCGACACCGCCGCCCTGAACCAGGGCCAGACCAAGGCCACCTACCTGAAGGACCTCTCGACCTCCGACATCTGGCTGGCCGGCGTGGTCAACCGGCTCTACCAGGACACGCTGGGCCGCGACGGCGACCCCGGCGGTGTCGCCTTCTGGATCGGCCGGCTCCGCAACGGCTGGTCGGTGGCCCGTGTGGCGGCCAGCTTCTACGCCTCGCCCGAGTACTTCAACGGCATCGGCGGCGGCACCAACCAGACGTGGATCGACGACCTCTACGACAAGGTCCTGCTCCGCAACGCCTTCCCGGGCGACATCACCTACTGGACCTCCGAGGTGGTGGCCAAGGGTCGGGGCAACGTGGCGCTGCGGATCTACCAGTCGCCCGAGTCGGCCGGCACCCGGGTCGAGGGCCTCTACGCCGACCTCCTGGGCCGGACCCCGTCGAGCGGCGACGTCACCTACTGGGGCGCCGTCGTGGTCAAGAAGGGCGATCTCGCCCTGGCCGTGAACCTGGCCAACTCGGCCGAGTACGCCAACCGGGCCGTCGCGCGGTTCCCCTGATGCGGGCCGGGGGGAGCGCGTGCTGAGCAAGGTGGGGCCCGGTCCTGACGTCGAGCGTCCCGTCGACGTCGGGCCGGGTCCGGCGCTCGTGGCACGGCCGCCCACGCACTGGGCCCGATCGGGCGCCCTGCTCGTCGTGCTGGCCATCGCACTCGTCGTGCTGGTGGTGGCGGCCGGGGCGTCGGGCGCGTTCCAGCTCTCGCCGGGCGAGGTCCTGGCCTCGATCCTCCACCGCATCGGCCTCGACTGGGGCACACCGCCCGACGCCCTGGGCGAGGACGTGCTGTGGGAGATCCGCTTCCCCCGTGTCGCCCTCACCGTGCTCGTCGGGGGGTCGCTGGGATGTGCCGGCGCCCTGATGCAGGGGACGTTCAGCAACCCGCTGGCCGAGCCCGGGATCATCGGCGTGTCGTCGGGCGCCGCCCTCGGGGCCGTGTTGATCATCGTGAGCGGGCTGGCCCCGTTCGGCACGTGGAGCATCACCGCTGCCGCCTTCGTGGGCGGGGTCACCACCGTGTTCGTCGTGTACTCGGCGTCGCGCCAGAACGGCCGCACCGAGGTGATCACGATGGTGCTGACCGGCATCGCCCTCAACGCCCTCACCGGGGCCGTGCTCGGCCTGCTCACCTACTTCTCCGACGACTCGCAGCTTCGCAGCATCACCTTCTGGAGCCTCGGCTCGATGGCCCAGGCGACGTGGCCCAAGGTGGCCGTGGTGGCCCCACTGGCCATCGGCGGGATGCTCCTGGCCCCCACGTTCTCGCGCCGCCTCGACCTGCTGGCGCTGGGCGACCGGCCCGCCCGTCACCTCGGCGTCGACGTCGAGCGCACCCGGCGGCTGGTGCTGCTGCTGGTGGCGGTGCTGACGGCGTCGGCCGTGGCCGTGTCGGGCCAGGTGCTGTTCGTCGGCCTGGTGATCCCGCACCTCGTGCGGATGGCGGCCGGTCCCGGGCACCGCATCCTGGTGCCGGCCTCGGGCCTGGCCGGGGCGACGATCCTCGTCGGCGCCGACCTGGCCGCCCGGACCGTGGCCGCCCCGGCCGAGATCCCGCTGGGCGTGCTCACCGCCCTGGTGGGCAGCCCGTTCTTCTTCTGGCAGCTGCGCCGCATGCGATCCCGCCAGGGCGGGTGGGCCTGATGGCGCTGCGCTCGGCCCGTCGGCTCGGCGCCCCGGGGCGGGCGTCGGTGGGCGAGGTGCTCGTGGCCGCCCGCGGGGTGGGCGTCGAGCTGGGCGGGCAGCCGATCCTCGACTCCGTGGACCTGTCGGTCGCCGCCGGCGAGGTCGTGGCCCTCGTCGGGCCCAACGGTGCCGGCAAATCGACACTGCTCGGCGCCCTCACCGGCGACGTCGCCCTGGCGGCCGGCGCCGTGCTCGTCTGTGGCCGGGCCCTCGGGGAGTGGTCGGGCGTCGAGCTGGCGCTGCGCCGGTCGGTCCTGCCCCAGCAGGTGACGGTGACGTTCCCGTTCTCGGTGCGCGACGTGGTCGAGATGGGCCGGGCGCCGTGGGTCCACGTCGACGGCGACGCGCGGGGCGGCGAGGTGGTCGAGCGGGTGATGGTCGAGTGCGACGTGGCGTCGATGGCCGAGCGCCAGCTGCCCACGCTTTCGGGCGGGGAGCGGGCCCGGGTCGCCCTCGCCCGGGTGCTGGCCCAGGAGGCGCCGATCCTCTTCCTCGACGAGCCCACCGCCGCCCTGGACCTCCACCACCAGGAGCTGGTGCTGGGGTTGGCGCGCGCCCGGGCCTCCGCCGGTGTCGCCGTGGTGGTCGTGCTCCACGACCTGGCCCTGGCCGGCGCCCACGCCGACCGCATCGTCGTCCTCTCGCACGGCCGGGTCGTGGCCGACGGCCCGCCGGCCGAGGTGCTCGACGAGGACCTCCTGTCCGCCGTCTACCAGCACCCGATCGAGGTCGTCCCCCACCCGAGGACCGCCGCCCCCCTGGTGATGCCGCGCCGCTAGACCACGAGGTGCCAGGCACCTCGTGGTCCTGACGCCCACGAGGTGCCTGGCACCTCGTGGTCCCGGTCAGCGGGCGGTGCGGGGGAGGCGGCGGGCGCTGCCGTCGCGGTCGAGGCGGACGCCGAGGGCGCGGAGGACGAAGGCCTCGGTGAGCTCGATGGTGTGCTCGAGACGGGCGTCACCGGGTCGGAGCGAGCTGCCCCGGGCGATGCAGGCATTGATCATGGCGCCGGTGTCGGTGATGTCGTCGGCGATGAGGTAGCGGTCCTCGTTGCCCTCCTCGAGGATCGACCGCAGCTCGTCGTCGAGGGCCCGCACGTGGTCGAGGACCTTGCTGTAGGCCTCGTTGTCGAGCATGTGGCGCAGCGCC